>SLPB01000146.1 GCA_007132225.1 Bacteroidales bacterium
TACAGAACAATTTGGGTGAATGGCAGGGACAAAAGAATAATCCGGATCATTGACCAGCGATATTTGCCACATAAATTTGTTGTTGAGGATCTGGACTCCCTGTCCGCAGCTGTTAAAGCCATTAAAGATATGCACGTAAGGGGAGCCGGTTTGATCGGAGCCACTGCAGCATACGGAATGTATCTTGCTGCCCTGGAGACGACTGAAGACGGTGCATTCGATGATTATATGGAAAAGGCCGGGACATGTTTAAAATCGGCCAGGCCAACGGCGGTCAACCTCTCGTGGGCAGTTGACAGACAGCTTCAGGCAATCAAAGACGGTATATCGGTCGATGATAAAATTATTATCGCGTTAAAAACCGCGGGGAAGATCGCCGACATGGATGCGGAGAGCTGCAGGAGAATTGGAGAGCATGGATTTGAGATCATCAGTGAATTAAGCAGAAGAAAAAATGGAAAGACGGTAAACATTCTTACCCATTGCAATGCCGGCTGGCTGGCATTTGTGGACTACGGTACTGCCACTGCTCCAATTTATGCTGCATTCGATAAAGGAATTGATCTTCATGTGTGGGTTGATGAAACCAGACCAAGGAACCAGGGGGCTAGCTTAACCGCCTGGGAGCTCGAAAACCAAGGAGTTCCCTACACCGTGATTCCAGATAACACAGGCGGGCACCTGATGCAGCATGGTATGGTGGACCTGATCCTGGTCGGATCGGACAGGACCACCGTTACAGGCGATGTGGCAAATAAGACCGGGACCTACCTGAAGGCTCTTGCTGCCCGCGACAATCATGTCCCTTTTTACGTCGCACTCCCCTCCTCTACTTTCGACTGGGAAATTGAAGATGGTATAAAGGAGATACCAATAGAGGAGAGGGATGCTGACGAGGTTAAGTATATCGAGGGACTGTGTGAAGGAGAAATCAAGAGGGTTTTGCTGACTCCCCAAAACAGCAGGGCTGCAAATTACGCTTTTGATGTCACGCCGGCGAGGCTTGTAACAAGGTTAATTACCGAAAGGGGTATCTGCAGGCCCGACAGAAACAGTATCCTTGAGATGTTCCCTGAAAACATAAGGTAAAATGGATGAAGGTTTCATAAAATTTAACTGCAACTGGATCAGGTCCGCGGCTGTGTCCGGAGAAGATATAATGCAGATTAATCACTGGCGGAGCAGGATGTATGATCTTGGTCTGATAGGGGTTGACGATAACGGGATCGGTTTCGGAAATATAAGCCTACGGGCCAAAAACGGGACATTCCTGATTACCGGGGCCGCCACCGGAAAACTGGAAAGACTTGACAACAGTCACTATGTCCTGGTTACACGATACAATTTCCGGGAGAACAGCCTCACCTGCACAGGCCCGATCAGAGCCTCATCGGAATCCCTTACCCACGCTTCAATTTATGAATGCTCACCGGAAACAAATGCAGTAATCCATGTCCACAATCAGAACATGTGGGAAAGGCTCATCGACAAAGTGCCGACAACCAGTCGCCATGTCTTATACGGCACACCTGAAATGGCGGGTGAAATTAAAAGGCTTTTTGACGATACTACTGTTTCGTCAGAACAGATACTGGTCATGGGCGGACACCCTGAAGGCATTATCTCCTTTGGTTCCACCCCGGAAGAGGCAGCAAAAGTGCTATTGGACAAATACTATTATCTCACTAATGTCCGCAATTGAACAGGTTTGTTTGAATACGGACACCCTACACGGTTATGTAACATAACTAAATCCTTCCTATACTGCATATTGAAACGTGTGGCTCGCTGTTTGATAATATTTGGCCGCTATGGGATTCAAATATAAATTTATCCAATTCAACCGGGTAAATCAGTTATCCAATAAAAAAAAGTAGTTACCTTAATATACTGCTGAACATGTACAAAAATCAAGAAATCTGGAAGGAAATAGCTTCATTTTTACCGGAGAATTACAGAATCTCCGGTGAGACATCTCCTTCTGAATTATTCATTGATTGGAAGGGAAACAAAATTCATGTTGATCACTACCCCAATCCGGAATCTGATGCAAAAATCATACTGTTGCATGGAGTAGGCGGTAACGGCAGATTGTTATCCTTTGTGGGCCAGCCTCTTTTCAGGCATGGTTATGAGGTGTTGTCTCCTGACCTTCCCGGCTATGGCTATTCAGAAGTTAATAGAAGGAATGTCTCATATAATGATTGGGTTGAACTTGTAGACCATCTGGTCGATATTGAAACAAGAAAAGATGAAAGACCGGTTTTCCTTTTTGGATTAAGTGCTGGCGGCATGCTGGCTTACCACGCAGCTTCGCTTAATCCAAAAGTCCGTGGGATAATCGCAACAAACCTGCTTGATCAGCGTGATCAGACAGTTCGGGATTATGCAGCCGGAAATCTATTTATCAGCAGGGTGGGGATTCTTGCAATTAAATTATTATCCAGAATAAACGGTCGGCTGATGCTTCCCATGAAATCCCTGGCAAATATGAAGGCTATTGTAAATGATAGACAGATGATGAAGCTTCTTATTAACGACAAAACATCATCAGGATCAAAGGTCCCGGTAAATTTCATAACCACATTGATCGGGTACAAACCCAAAGTTGAACCGGAAGACTTTAATATACCAGTTTTGCTAGTTCACCCTGAGAAGGATAACTGGACGCCGGTTCATGTTAGCATGATATTTTTTGAAAGATTAAAAAGTCAAAAGAAATTGCATATACTGCAAAATGCAGGACATTTCCCTATCGAGTTGCCGGGAATTAATCAACTTGAGGAGCATGTTTTAAAGTTTATCGACTCCTTATGTCGTGATTCTGGACGGAGTATTGCTGGATAAAAAGTCAAAATACTAAAACGTGTACGTAACCGTGCATTAATTTATGAATGCGGACATGAATATGAATCCATACTAAATTATAATATCTTGTTTTCAAGCTCTTTAAACACAATGGCCTTTCATTTGATATTTTATTTTAGCAAGGGATATCCCCGATGGAGAAACCTGCTTACTGAAAAAAAACAACTTTATGTCACGCAAACATTATGTCCTGTTAGTTCTGGTAATATTTTCATCAGGATGTAACACAATGAAAAAGGCAACCATCACCGATATATCTGAGCCGCGTTACCTGATAGTTACAGCCGACGATCTTTGTATGACCGAAGGGATCACAAACGGTATTATTGATGCTTACAGGAATGGCATAGTTACCACTACCTCTGCATTGATCAATTATCCGGGAGCCCGTGAGACCCTTATCAGGGTGCATCAGGAAAACCCCGAACTCCCCATCGGGATACACCTTAATATTACCACCGGAAGACCAGTCCTTCTTCCTGAACAAATTCCAAGCCTTGTCGATAAGGATGGCTTTTTCTATCATTCTCATAAAATAATCAGGCACCTGGGCAATATATCGATTGATGAGTTAAGGGCAGAGGTAAACGCGCAGATGGAACTATTTCTGTCAACTGGAGTACCACTCGATCATATTAATTCAGAAAACCATATGCTGGCACTCTATACCCCTTTTCATAAGGTTGTAAGGGAACTGGCCATAGAACATAGGATTCCAATCCGAAACCCTGTCCCCGAAAGCGTTCACGGGAATATAAAAGTTAAAAAAGGAGGAGGTTCCTCAAAAGCGCTTGCCGCGATGATAGGTTACGCTATACGCCATCCTTTCAGGTCATTCAGGATGATGAAGCTGGTAAGCCCGAATGCATTCAAAGAAGAGGAAAGGCTTGTAAAACAAGAAGGTATCCCAGTAACAGATTGGTTAATCGATTCTTTTTACGGAAATGCCGATACTGAAACACTTATTTCAATTCTGGAACAGATCCCACCCGGGATCTCCGAATTAATGTCACATCCCGGATATGCCTGTATTGAAGGGGCCCCTAAGGGAATGGATAAAAGTTATATTCAGGAGAGAGAGCTGGAGCTGGAAGTACTGACAAGCAAAGAAGTTAAAGAGAAGCTTAATGAACTTAATATACAACTAATTGATTTCTCATATTTAAAACACGTAAGATAAATGAAGACAAACAGAAGGGAATTCATAAGGACGGTTAGGAATAATATACCAGGTTAGTAAATATAGATAACTGCATTTAAGAACTCTGCTTGCAACTGAATTTTAAAATTTGGTTTTTATCGCTGACTCTAAAGATATTTGCACATTTCTCCCATTTTAACAAGGATAAAAGGCATAAAAATGCAGATTAATTATTTCTTCATGGGCTGCATTTTCCAGTATGTAAGCGAGCGCCAGGCCCACTCAAATGGCCCGAACCTGTAATTTTTCAACCAGTACTGA
This sequence comes from Bacteroidales bacterium, assembly GCA_007132225.1. Lineage (GTDB taxonomy): Bacteria > Bacteroidota > Bacteroidia > Bacteroidales > PUMT01 > PXAP01. Next base: position 4,331 of record SLPB01000146.1, read on the forward strand.
CTCCAGATAACCTGTATAATATAAATGCATAATGTCAGGATAATCCCCTGCCAGACATTAACCTTTCCATACAACCCTAGCCCATAACTATAAAAAATTGTTGTTGCAATTATAGACTGGGTAAGATAATTGGTCAGAGCCATGCGGCCTGTTACGGCTATCTTTTCCGAAAGCCATGAGAACCACCCCCTGTGAATGCATAATGCAATAAGCGATATATAGACGAAAGTCATTGATGGACCCCCAATGGCAAATCCGGAATTAACTATTATCAATTCCAGATCGGGCATTGATTGGCTGGTCCGGGAAATATATTGAGCGAGGAAAAAATTGGCAATTAGAGCTATCGGGAGACTGATAAAGAGGAGTTTTTTGAAAAATCCTTCATTTTTCCCGATATCTGAAAGATACCCCTTCCTGCCAAAAAACATACCGACAAGGAACATACCCATTACAAACGGGAAAAAGAATAATATCCCACCAAGCATAAAGGAATACTCAGTCAGGCGCATAGATATGATCTCGGGGAAACTGCCCTGCGCATAGGTGAGTATTGCCTGCCGGGTCAACTCGCTCAATTGTGCTTCCTGCCCGGCAAATACAGCCTGCATCTCAGCCGCAGCCTCAGGAATTGAAAGCATAAGATTGATAAACCCGGCAATCA
>SLPB01000060.1 GCA_007132225.1 Bacteroidales bacterium
CCCTGAACACACTTAACCGTACACGACAGGCAATTTTCACAGGCATCACCTTTAATATTTAGAGAGTCCATTGTATCGCGGGCAAGTGTAAGATCTTTATATCCGTATGCATACATATAGGAACGCATGATGTCGGGAACAGGAACATTTTTTGGACATTGATCCAGGCATTGTTCGCATCCCAGACAAAACAATCCGGTGTCGGCCTGATCAAACCTAAGATCACTTATCTCAGCGGGTGTAAGGTTAATATCCCTGTTAATCTCAAAATTATCTTCAAGCTCCTGGAACGATGCAACTCCCGGTATTGTGGTGTGGATATTTGGATTCTGAAGGGCATACTTAAGTGCTGCCCTCAGGTTAATTGGATCCTGTCTCTCCTTGTCCCAGTAAACACCGGCCATAGTTTTCATTGCCATTATACCGATATCTGCAGCGGCAGCTTCTGCAATGGCCTGTTTCATATCCTGCAAATTTTCCATTTTAAAGTTATATGATGTACATACAACATCATACACATTGCTTTCTGCCACTGCCCTGATTACTTCCGCTTCATTGGCATGGGTAGACACCCCCAGAAATTTGGCCCTGCCCTGCTCCTTGATTTTTGAGAATGCGTCCAGGCGTGCTTTATCCAGTGCATGCTCGCGTGATCCGGATGAATGAAGCATGAGTATATCAACATATTCAAGTTGCAGTCGTTTCAAACTGGTGTCAAACTGTTCGAAGATTTGACTTTCTGTATTTCCGCGGACCTTGGTTGCCAGATAAAAAGAGTCCCTTTGGCGGTTTTTTAGCAGGTTTCCCAGCATCTCTTCGTTCCTGCCATTATTATATCCATGTGCAGTATCAATAAGGGTCATCCCCATATCAAGGGCCAGGTTAACAAACCGTGGATTGTCAGAGCGAACAAAACCAAGGTTGACCAGTGGAACCTTCAGTCCGGTTCTTCCCAGTGTCCGGTGCATTATACCGCCCTTTCCGGCAGTTGCAAGGCTGGTGAGCGGAGCAGCCTGTAATGAACTGCCACCTGCAATGAAAGTGCCTGCCGCAGCTGACAACTTCAGAAAGTTTCTGCGGTTTAGTGATTTATGCATGGAATTTGTTTATAAATTAAGGTTACGTTATTTAAAGGAAAAGAGGAGTAATTTTGATATTACCTTCCTGAAAAAATATCCAGGTATTTCTCCTGCAACTCCTTGTCATCTAGGTTATAATATCCATAAAGTACATTGTCCTTCCATACAATACCCACTTCTCCGTTCCACCTGTCATCAATCCGGTGAATACCCTCCCGGAGAACTTCAGTATCCTGTCCGCTGAATTCGTAATAATCTTTCAGGATTTTTTCACTTTCCTTTCTTTTATCATTCTTTATAATAAAGAGATTAAACCTTTCCCCATCAATATCATAGGTGGAAACAAAGGCTCCTGAAAGAAAAGGGTGTCCAAGGAAATTGGTATTGATGAATTCCTCCGAATGCTCAACTTTCCCCTCTTCAGGCAGTGAATTAACTATAGCCGGAAATTCAGGGTTGGGGTCAAGGGTGTCTGAAATATGCCTTCCTATTTTTTTCATCGCTTCAGCAGTTTCTTCCGACCTGTCATGACTCCTTATCTTGACATAGGAATCGGCAACAAAAAAGTTGAGCGCTCCCGGAACTGTATAACCCTGTACTCCGACATCGGCAAGCTGCGGGGTGCCCGGCCGTTCCTGGGAATATACCCCGAAGGCGCGAACAGGTCCGCCCTGCCTGTAGATCTCCACAACTAAGTAGATGTCATTATCCTCCGAGTTGACGTATTCTCCCCAGTAAAGCTCGCGGAAATCATATGCATAAAACAGATCTGCTGCCCCGTTGATAATGTCCCAAAGAGTTTCGGGTGAATAAACATCTATCTCTGCCGGTTTTTCCCAACCATCAATAACTGGAAAGAGATGATCATGGCTTGCAAAGATTTTACTGTTAACACCGCAGATTCCCGGCAGGATCAGTACCAGGAACATGAAAACCCTGTTTTTGATAACTAACTTCTTCATCATTGCCCTGTTTATATTAATATAATTATGTGAGAAAATCAGATGGCACGTGACGCAGCCTGTCTATGTTTTTTATCTTTTCAGCAACATTGAATCCTTTGACGCATTTCACCTGGCATGAGCCGCAGGTTTCACATGCATCTCCGCAAATACTGAGCGAATCCATGGTTTCGCGGGCCAGTGAAAGATCTTTGTATCCGTATGCATACATGTATGAACGCATCATATCGGGTACAGGCAGGTTATGGGGGCACTGATCAATACATTCCTTGCAACCAAAACAATACAGTCCTCCCATGCTTGCTTCTTCCAGTCTGAGATCCTTTATTTCACCAGGGGTCATACTGATGTCCCGGTTAACATCAAAATTATCTTCCAGCTCATGGAAAGCTGTAACACCCGGAATGGAGGTGTGAATGTTTTCATCCTGGAGGACATATTTGAGTGCGGCCTTTGTGTTAATAGGATCCATCCTTTCCTGATCCCAGTAAGCGCCGGCCATCGTTTTCATTGCTATGACTCCAAGGCCGGCTTCAGCGGCTTCTGCAATTGCCTGTTTTATTTCCCTGTAATTATCCATTGTAAAATTATACGCAGGACAAACTACATCATATTCATTACTTTCAATAGCGGCCCGTATAACCTCGGGCTCATTTGAATGAGTTGTAACCCCTATAAACCTGGTTCTTCCCTGTTCACGCAGTCTGGTAAGTGCTGTAAGATAGTTCTCGTTCAGGGTTCCTTCTCTTGATGATTGGGCATGGAGATAAAGAATATCAACATATTCCAGTTGCAGTCTTTCCATGCTGATGTCAAACTGCCCGATGAAATCATCAACCGACATTTGATCTCCGCGGGGATTAACCTTTGTAGCCAGGTAAAAAGAATCCCTCGGCCGGTCCTTCAACAGCTTTCCAAGCATCTCTTCGTTCCTGCCATTCTGATAACCATGAGCTGTATCGAGCAGGGTCATCCCGCCGTCAAGGGCCATGGTAACAATTCTTGGATTATCGACACGCATAACACCAAGATTTACAACGGGCACTTTCATGCCGGTCTTTCCGAGTGTGCGGTGTATTATGTCATTGCTGGCAGCAGCAGAAAGATTATTTGCTGAAGCGGCATTTACATTGCTGCCTCCGGCCAGGAATCCTCCGGCAGCACCGGCAGCTGATAATTTAATAAAGTTTCTGCGGTTTAATGATTTTTGCATAGGTACCTGGTTATGTTTGTATTAATACTTGTTGTTATTAATATATGAGCATTATAATTATCGATTTGAAATGCAGGGCGTTAAGAAGGTTAAATATATGAAAAAAGTATGATTGTTTTATATTTTTATATCAATATGAATTTGGATTAATTATAATTTAGCCGGGTGCTGGTATATGTGAGGAATTAACTTTGACATGTTTACACCCAAAGTCATAGATATTAACAACCAGACTTATATACGTTAATAAACAAAACAGCCTATATTTGTCCTGTCGGGGACTTGGTTTTGTCCTGTCGGGGACTTATTAATCTATTTCTATATTATATTATATTATATTATGCAAAACACACCTGTAAACAGCGAGATTGTAAAGCAAAAGATAAGGGAAAGCAACCTTGCTTCACTGGGAGCTGCCAATATAAGAAACATCGTACGACTTGTAAATGAATTAGAAGAGGCAACCGGCGAGAAATTTATCAGGATGGAAATGGGTGTGCCCGGCCTGGATACCTGTTCCGCAGGTATTGATGCAGAAACAGAAGCATTAAACAGGGGGGTAGCTTCCACTTATCCCATGATTGAGGGGGTTGATATTCTTAAAAATGAAACAGCAAGATTTTTAAAATTATTCATGAACATAGATGTTAGTCCGCATGGATGTATTCCCACCGTTGGATCCCTGCAGGCCAGCATTGCTGCATTTATGACTGCAGGCAGATCAGTAAGTAATAAGGACACAACACTGCTGATTGATCCCGGATTTCCTGTACATAAACAACAACTGAATGTTCTTGGACTGAAATATGAATATTTTGATGTATATCAATTCAGGGGGGAAAAACTCCGGGATAAGCTTGAATCATATCTTGCTGCGGGTAATATAAGCTGCATATTATATTCCAATCCAAACAATCCTTCCTGGATTTGCTTTTCAGAGAAGGAGCTTCAGATAATTGGAGAATTAGCCGATAAACATGATGTAATAATACTGGAGGACCTGGCATATTTCTGTATGGATTTCAGGAAAGATCTCTCAGTACCGGGTGAGCCACCTTACCAGTCCACCGTGGCTAATTATACATCAAACTATATTATACTCTTTTCAAGTTCAAAGGTATTTAGTTATGCCGGCCAGAGAACGGGGATGCTTATCATATCAGATGCACTCTACAAAAGATCCTATCCTGATTTGAAACGCTTTTTTTCATCCGACCAGCTGGGATATGCTATCGTATACGGCTCTCTTTATTCATTATCGGCCGGTACAAATCACTCTTCACAATATGGACTTGCTGCCATGCTTAAGTCCGCAAGCGACGGTGAATTTAATTTTGTTAAAGAAGTAAGGGAATATGGTGAAAGGGCAGCCATAATGAAAAGAATGTTTCTGGAAAACGGATTCATCCTGGTTTATGATAAGGATGAGGATTTGCCTGTTGGTGACGGGTTTTATTTTACAATTGCATACCCGGGTTTTTCAGGTGGAGAGCTGCTGGAGAGACTGCTTTATTTTGGAATAAGTGCTATTTCTCTTGAAGTAACAGGAAGTTCAAGGACGGAAGGATTACGTGCATGTGTTTCCCAGATTGACCGGGACCAGCTTCCTGTTCTTGAGAAACGACTTAAAGGCTTTCATAAGCGATATGCAGAAAATTTGCCTTAGCTATTTCCCGGGGGCAAATACATTTTTTTTGGCACCTGATAATAATCATTAAAGCAATACTTTTGATTGATTATTTTTGAGAATATATTTTAAAAATGAATAAAATATAAATTTAGATACCCCTTCAATATGGCCAAATTTAAAGGATCCATTGTGGTTGACAAGGAAAAGTGTAAAGGCTGCGAGGTATGTGTTGTTGCCTGTCCGACCAACGTTATCGGACTTTCCAGGGAGGTTAACGGAAAAGGATTTCATATTGCCTTCATGGAAAATCCCGATGCCTGCACAGGTTGCGCAAATTGTGCAATAGTTTGTCCTGATGGAGTCATTACCGTCTACAAAAAGGAACGATTGTCGTCAGAAAAAAAGATAAAGGAGCAAAAATAAATAACAATCATTTCAGGACCTGTTATACCATATTTTGCAATTATTGTTTTTAGTCCTGAATTTAACACATCTGAAATCCGACAAGCTTTTTGCACAGATGAACATGATTATTCACAGGGTTTCATCTGGCAAACAATCATAAATCTCAATAGCTGAAATGAAGGAACTGAAACTAATGAAAGGAAATGAGGCAATTGCCGAAGCTGCTATACGTGCAGGAGCTGATGGCTACTTTGGATATCCGATCACTCCCCAATCGGAGGTGCTGGAGTATCTGATGGCAGAAAAACCTCATGAACGTACCGGTATGATTGTATTACAGGCTGAAAGTGAAATAGCTGCCATAAACATGGTATACGGTGGTGCAGCATGCGGCCGAAAGGTGTTCACCTCCTCCTCAAGCCCCGGCATCAGTCTTAAACAGGAAGGCCTTTCATATATAGCCGGTGCCGAGCTTCCCTGCCTTGTAGTTAATGTAGTCAGGGGGGGACCCGGACTGGGAACAATTCAACCCGCACAATCCGATTATTTTCAGGCAACAAAAGGAGGCGGACATGGAGATTATCGTCTCATTGTTCTTGCACCCGCTTCGGTACAGGAAATGGCCGATTTTGTCGAGCTTGGTTTTGACCTTGCTTTTAAATACAGGAACCCTGCAATGATCCTCACTGACGGTGCCCTGGGCCAGATGATGGAGAAAGTGTGGCTGAGAGAACATAAGCCCAGGATGACCGAATTTCCCGCCTGGGCCACTACAGGCAAGACCCCTGATAGAGAAAGAAACATAATAACATCCCTTGATCTTGATTCTGCCAGGCAGGAGGAATTCAATCTTAAGCTTCAGGCCAAATATAATAAGATGGGGGAGGAGGAAGTAAGGTATGAGATGACTGATTGTGATGATGCTGAATTTTTGCTTGTTGCCTATGGTACAAGTGCCAGAATTTGTCAAAAAGCAGTTCAGCTGGCAAGGAAAAAGGGAATAAGGGCAGGATTGCTCAGACCTATAACTCTTTTCCCTTTCCCAAAGAAACCTTTGAAAGAGATGGCATCCCGGCTTAAGGGCATTCTTTCAGTTGAGATGAGTACCGGACAGATGGTAGAAGATGTTCTACTTGCTGTTAATGGTCAGGTCAGGGTTGAGCATTATGGAAGGATGGGCGGGATAATACCTTCTCCTGATGAGATAGCAGATGTTTTGGAACATAAATTTACAGGAGGTAAAAATTATGAATGATAATTTAAGTAATGCAGATATTGTTAAGTGCGAAAATCTGGTGTATAAGAGATCACCGGTAATGACCGATAATGTTATGCATTATTGTCCGGGGTGCGGCCATGGGACTGCACACCAGATTATCGCTGAAGTTATTGAGGAAATGGATATTCAGGCCGAAACCATTGGTATTACTCCCGTGGGATGCGCAGTGCTCATGTACAATTACCTGGATATTGATATGCAGGAAGCTGCACATGGCAGGGCACCGGCACTTGCGACTGCAGTCAAGAGGCTGATGCCTGAAAAGTATGTCTTTACATACCAGGGAGACGGTGACCTTGCTGCCATAGGAACTGCCGAAACAATACATGCCTGTAACAGGGGAGAGAATATTGCCATATTCTTTATCAATAACGGGATATATGGAATGACCGGGGGACAGATGGCGCCTACCACCCTGCCCAATATGAGATCATCGACATCCCCTTACGGGAGAGATGTGGAGATGATGGGAAATCCCCTTAGAATAACTGAACTGGTAGCTCAATTACCGGGCACGTATTATGTTACCCGTCAGGCTGTGCATACCCCGACTTACGTGAGAAAAACAAAAAAGGCGGTCCGCAGGGCTTTTGAGAATCAAAAACTCAAAAAAGGCCTTTCACTAGTGGAAATAGTTTCCAACTGTAATTCAGGATGGAAAATGTCACCCGTCCAGGCCAACAAATGGATGGTTGATAATATGTTTCCCTTTTATCCTCCCGGCGATATTAAACTGGAAGGTAAAATGCTATCCAAAGATTAAAACTTAATATTATGACTGAAGAAATCATCATTGCTGGTTTTGGCGGACAAGGTGTTCTTTCCATGGGCAAGATACTTGCATATTCCGGAATAATGCAGGATCAGGAGGTGAGCTGGATGCCTTCATACGGACCGGAGATGAGGGGAGGGACAGCCAATGTTACCGTAATTCTGAGTGATGGACCCATCAGCTCACCAATAATCAATAAGTTTGATACCGCAATAATTCTCAACCAACAATCTCTCGACAAGTTCGAGAGTTTCGTTAAACCTGGCGGGGTGCTCATTTACGATGGCAATGGTATAACACGTCATCCCGAACGCACTGATATTTCTGTTTACAGGGTGGATGCTGCCGAGGAAGCTTCAAAAATGGAGTCAGCAAAAATATTTAACATGATAGTTCTGGGCGGGTATCTTAAGGTAAAACCCGTAGTCAAACTTGATAATGTTGTCAGGGGACTCGAGAAGTCTCTGCCCAGTAGGCATCATGCCCTTATACCCTTAAACGAAAAAGCAATAAAGAGGGGGATGGAAATTATAAGGCAGATGAACAGTATATGAATCGTTATTCATTTAGTTACCCCTAACTGTATAAAATCCGTTCTTTTTAATATAATTATATGCTCCCCGGGGAACGAATGCCCGCATATCTTTGCCCTGCAATATGGACTCCCTGATAAAAGTTGAGGATAATTCAATTAACGGAGCATTAACAAGCCTGGCATCACTGAACTGGTTCAGCCTGGAATTATCTGTATCCAGCCTTGGGTATATAAGGAATTTTTGTTCCTTAATAAGGGTTTCCCCTCCTTTCCAGTGACCTATGCTACTTATGTTATCGGTGCCAATTATCAGATAGAAATCCCTTTCGGGGTATTTTTGGGCAAGTTTATCCAGTGTATTTATTGTATAAGAGGGGCGGGGCATATTGAATTCAATATCAGAAACCATGAAAGCAGGATATTCTTCAATGGCCAGTCTGGTCATTTCCAGTCTTGCCGCTGGACTAATGAGTTTTTCAGGGTTCTTGAAAGGATTACGGGGACTTACTATGAACCATACCTGGTCCATGGATTCGAATTCTTTAATATATCCGGCAATGGCTAAATGTGCAATATGTATTGGATTGAAAGATCCAAAAAGCAAACCGGTTTTTATCATAGGGTTGGTTTAAAGGGGTGATTTAAGAAATTCGCTAACAATACTCAAAGCTTCCCGTTTAGTTTTATTTAGATTGTCATTTACAATAATTATATCAAACTCAGGTGCATAATTTATTTCAGCTTTAGCTTTTGTTAGCCTTTTTTGTAAATTCTCCCTGTTTTCCGTTGAGCGATTACGAAGTCTTTTTTCAAGCTCCCTGAGTGATGGTGGCATGATAAATACTGACAGTGCCCTGTTCCTGTACTGTTTTTTAATATTAACACCTCCAACAACATCAATATCAAATATTACATTTGATCCCATGGCCCATATTCGTTCTATTTCAGTTTTTGGTGTTCCGTAAAATTGCCCGGGATAAACCTCCTCCCATTCAACGAATTCGCCTTTTCGGATCTTCTCTTTGAACTCTTTCACCGAAACAAAGTAATAATCTTCTCCATCAACCTCATGTGGCCTTTTATCGCGGCTGCATGCTGACACTGAAAAAGCCAGATTCAGATCCTGATCAATAAGATATTTCACCAATGTGGTTTTGCCAGCTCCTGAGGGGGCAGAGAATATAATGAGTTTACCGGCCATTATAAGATATTTAGGGCTTGTTCTTTAATTTTTTCCAGTTCATCTTTCATGTGTACTACAAGTTTCTGGATTTCAAAATCATTTGCTTTTGAGCCGATCGTATTAATTTCCCGTCCTATTTCCTGGCTGATAAATCCCAGTTTCTTTCCTGCAGGCTCCACACCAGTTAGTGTCTGCCGGAAATAGTCAATATGATTGCTGAGCCTGACCTTTTCTTCTGTGATATCGAGTTTTTCCAGGTAATATATAATTTCCTGTTCGAACCGGTTCCTGTCTATATTGTTGTTATTGAAAAACTCTTTAAGGTTTTGCTCCAGGCGTCCTCTTACGGTTTTAATTCTTTTTGATTCAAATTTATCTATATCATGAAGATGCTTTTCGATTGAGCTGATCCTTTTTTCCAGGTCGCCGGCAAGGGCCTTCCCTTCCTGCAGCCTGTAATCATCGAGTTGCCCGGCAGCAAGGTGAAAACTATTAAAAAGATTTTCCCATTCACTTTCTTCAGGTCCGGATTTATTGCTGCTGTAGATTTCCGGCATGCGCATGGCAATTTTCATTAGTTCAAATTTGTCTGTATTTTTTATACCAAGTTCAGTGCAGATACCTGTGAGCTGATCTGTGTATTTTTTTATCACCTCCCTGTTTATTTCAGGTGCCTGATCAGCCTGGTGATGATCTGTGTGGATCATCAGATCAATTTTACCCCTTTTAAACCGTAAGGCTATTTCATTGCGGAACACAGACTCTTTTTCCCTGTATGCTGAAGGTATTTTGAAGTTAACATCAAGCTGTTTGCTGTTAAGTGACCTTAGTTCAAGGGTTACTGTTTTGCCCGGCAAGCTGCATTCCGCCTTACCGAAGCCAGTCATGGATTTTATCATGCTATTGATTTATTATGCTTATGTTTTAAGATATCATAGTTAATACTAAAATATCCATTTTTGTTTACAGGAAAAAGCTGAATAAAAATCTGTGCCCGGGTCATGATCATTGATGCACCCTTTCTTTAATTACACGTTTTGATTTCCATTTTCCAGTAAGATAGTAAAGGTATGACAGGATCATTCCCGTTAGCCAGCCAAGGGGAATGGCCCACCAGATTCCGGTTTCACCCATTGATGCTGACAAAAGATATGCCAGGGGTATTCGAACCACCCACAGGGAGAACAGGGTGAGGAACATGGGAATAAGCGTATCTCCGGCTCCGCGCATTACACCCCCGATGACAAACATTCCCGTAAAAGCGATGTAGAATGGACTGACAATATTAAGATATCTTGTGCCAATGCTTACAACCATCTCGTCGGGAGTAAACATTCCCATAATCTGATTTCCAAATATAACAATTAGGGCAGTAACACTCAGAGATATAAGGCTTCCCATAAGAAGTGTTGACTTCAGGCCTTTTTTAACACGCTCAAAATTACCAGCACCTATATTTTGTCCTGTGAAACTGGTAAGTGCCATACCAAAATTCATGGCAAACATTGCTGCCAGGGAATCTATACGCTGTGCAACAGAATAGGCTGCTATCACATTTGTGCCAAAAGTATTGACAATGCCCATTAATGCCATCATACCAAGTGCAACAAAGGTATGCTGAAATCCTGAAGGAAGTCCTATTTTAAGGCTCTTTATAAAGATGCCTTTGTCAAACACCCATTTGGTAAACGAAAAATGAATAATATCATGAGTACGGTTGAGATATATGATGGCAGTAACAAAGGCGCCCCCCTGCGCGATCACTGTTGCAAGTGCCACCCCGGCAACCCCCCATCCAAAAACAAGAATAAACAACAGATCAAGTCCGATATTAATAAGAGATGATAAAATCAGAAAGTACAAAGGTGTTTTGGAATCCCCCAGTCCGCGCAAAATGGCACTGGTCCCGTTAAATCCAAAAAAGACTATCATACCACCAAGATAAACGGTAAGGTAGCTTTTGGCTTCGGGCATTAATTCTTCAGGGAGTTGCAATAATCTGAAAATATCTTCTGTGAAATAGATCCCGGTTAATGAAACCACTATAGAGGCGGCAAAGGTAAATATGTACATGGTGTCAATTGCACGCTTAACATTTTCAAACTCTCTTGCTCCAAAATATTGTGCAATTATAATAGTCGTGCCGGTTGCAATCCCGATAATCAGTGAAATAAGGGCGAAAATGACAGGGAACGAGGCCCCCACGGCAGCAAGAGCATCTTTTCCAAGAAAATTACCAACAACCAGGCTGTCAACGATGTTGTAAAGTTGCTGAAAAACATTTCCTATCAGTAAAGGGGCAGCAAATTTTAATATTAACTTGCCTTCCTTTCCTTTTGTCAGATCCTGCATGCAAATTTTGGTAATTCAATCACTATATGACCGGGGTAAAGAAACAGGTCCGGATATGCTTATCAGATTCCTGTGTTCCTGGCTTATTTATCAAAATTCTCAATCCAGACCTCTTTGCCTCAGTAAAGGTCCGATTTCCGGCTCCCTGCCCCTAAAATCAACATACATCTCCATTGGGTCCCGGGTTCCTCCTTTTTCAAGTATATTTTTCCTGAAGCTTTGAGCTGTTTCCTCATCAAAAAGTCCGGTTTCAAGAAATGCCTCGAATGCATCGGCATCAAGAACTCCTGACCAGATGTAGCTGTAATATCCGGCTGAGTAACCGCCGCTGAAGATATGACTCAGGTATGTGCTTCTCCAGCGGGGAACTATCTCGGGTATAAGTCCGATATCATTCATTGATTCATTCTCAAATTCCACAGGGTGTATATCTTTTTTTCCCTTAAGAGTATGATAGTCCATATCAAGGACCGCTGTAGCAAGGTACTCCACGGTAGCAAACCCCTGGTTAAAATGGCCGGCCTCGGTAATTTTATCAATCAGCTCCCCGGGAATAGTCTCACCTGTCCTGTAATGCCTGGCAAACATTGTAATTACCTCGGGATGCCTGGCCCAGTTTTCCATGACCTGGGAGGGGAGCTCAACAAAGTCCCTCGGCACTGAAGTACCCGATAAGGTGCGGTAAGTAACATCAGACATTAATCCGTGCAAAGCATGCCCGAACTCATGAAAGAAGGTTGTATATTCATCAAAGGTCAGCAGTGACGGCTCATCATTGGTTGGCCGGCTGAAATTGCAGTTGATCGTGATAACCGGATGGATAAACTCACCATCACGGACGGACTGTTGCCTGAAGCTGCTCATCCACGCACCACCCCTTTTGCTTGGCCTGTTGTAATTATCCATGTATAAGATACCCATATGTGATCCGTCCTTGTCCAGCACCTGGTAAACCTCAACATCTTCATGATATTTGGGAATGTCATCAATCTTTAGGAACTGGAGCCCCCATAACTTATTTACTACCAAAAATGTACCTTCTATAACATTTTCCATAGAAAAGTATGGCCGTGTCTCCTCTTCATCCAGATCAAATCTTTCCTTTCTGAGCTTTTCGGTATAGTACCTCCAGTCCCATGGCATCAGCCGGAAATTATTTCCTTCATTGTATATCATAGCCTGCAGGTCATAGGCCTCCTGTTTTGCAATGGGCAGTGCAGCATCCCATAATTCCTTAAGGAAATCATTGACCATTGCAGGGGTACTGGCCATATTTTCCTCGAGAACATAATGAGCATGTGTGTCATAACCAAGAAGATTTGCCTTTTTAACTCTCAGGTTTACAATCTGCCTTATGTTATCCTTATTATCATATTCATTATCATTATTGCAGCGGTTAATGTAGGTTGTTTTCATTTTTTCCCGCAGTTCACGGTTATCTGCATAAGCCAGGAAAGGCATCACGCTGGGATTATGATGCGTAAAGACCCATTTGTTTTCATACCCTTTTTCTTTTGCAATTTCAGCAGCCGTGTTAATAAGGTCATCAGGCAGCCCTGACAGGTCTTCCCTGTTATCAATAACCAGTTCGAACTTGTTTGTTTCATCCCTTATATTATTGCCAAATTCAAGAGTAAGGAGTGAAAGCTGTTCGTTGATCTCCCGCAGCTTTTCCTGTTTTCCGGGTTCAAGTGCAGCTCCTCCGCGCACAAACTGTTTATAAGTTTTTTCCAGCAATTTCTGCTGCTCAGGATCAAGATTAAAAATGTCTTTTTGTTCATATACCGCTTCCACACGTTCAAACAGATCCGTGTTCAGCATTATATTGGTGTAATGTGCCGACAGCTTTGGGGTAACCTCCCGGGCTATTTTCTGTAATTCTTCATTTGTATGGGAAGAATTCAGGTTGCTGAATATACTGCTTATCTCTGAGAGCAGGTAGCCGCTATGATCCAAAGCTGCAATGGTGTTATCAAAAGTAGGAGCTTCCCTGCCGGCGGCAATAACATTAATTTTCTCATTATGTTTTTGCATGGCCTTTTCAAAAGCTGGCATGAAATGTTCACTTTTTATCCTGTGGAAAGGGGGGACATTAAATGGCGTATTATATTGGTTAAGAAGTGGATTCTCCTCCATCATAGCACTGGAAAAAGTGACATTCAGCATAATTAACAGATATATTATTTTTCTCACTTTATAAGAAATTTGGTTAATACTCATTGACACTGCTAAATTATACATTCTTTAAGATTAAGTCAAATTAACGGGTTAATTAAATTATCAGATCAGCAGGCCACTACAGGCCGGTGATCTAACATATATTAAATTCACCTTAAATTCACGAGTGTTTTTGCAGAAGGCAGGATTGTTATTTTTTTATAAAATTCAACCCGAATTTTTATTTATACTTTTTGACTGCTTTAAATTTATTCTTCTTATTTTTAATGTTATTAATGATCCGGAATTTCGCCGGCTGATTAACTGGTTAATAATAAAATTAATAACTAACCATACTTTACACATATGAACCGAAGACTTTTTACTAAAAATCTGTTATTATCAACAGCTGTTATTTCCTCATCTCCTGTGGCAGGATTTACAATCCGGTCCGGAACCAGCAAAATAAGAAAAGGTATAATGTGGGGGAGCATAGGTGTTGGAGAAACTATTCTGGAAAAATTCACATATGCAAAACAGGCAGGCTTTGAGGGTGTTGAGCCTATGAGCCATCTTGACCGGGAGCAGGTTCTTAAAGCCAGGGACGAGACCGGAATGAAAATACCCAGTGTATGCGGATCACTTCATGGAAGATATCCTCTTTCTGATCCGGATCCTTTGGTAAGGGAGAAAGGAGTAGATGCATTGAAGCACTTAATCGAGGATGCCAGTGTTTACGGTGCCGATACAGTTCTCCTGGTTCCGGGCCGAGTTGATGAGAATGTAGCTTATGATGATTGCTGGAACCGGTCAGTGGCTGAGATCAGGAAAGCCATTCCCCTGGCAGCCAGGCTGAATGTAACTATTGCAATTGAAAATGTCTGGAATAATTTCCTGCTGAGCCCGCTGGAAGCCGCCAGGTATGTTGACCAGTTTCACAGTCCTTATGTTAAGTTTTATTTTGATTGCGGTAATTTTCTTATATATGGTTGGCCTGAGCAATGGATAAGAATTCTTGGAAACAGGATTGTAAAGATTCATATCAAGGAGTACAGCATGAAACTTGCCCATTCCGAGGGAAGGAGGGCCGGCTTCCGGGTTGATTTAATGGAGGGAGATGTCAACTGGCCGGCAGTTATGCAGGCACTTGCTGATACAGGATATAATGACTGGGCCATTGTAGAGCAGCGGGGAGGAGATACAGAAGAAGGTTTAGCGGATCTTGCAAAAAGGCTGGGGAAAATTCTGAAAAGCTGATCCGGACGTTTATGTAAAATATTTTGTTAGTTTTAATTAACTAAAAAGGCACAGGAAAAACCTGTGCCTTTAATATATATTAGTATCCGTGCTTTATCAGGCGGGAGCTGAACCAGGAACGGGTATTTTGGTATCAACATCCACAGGACCCATTTTGTATTCTTCAGGACCCAGCCTTAAATTTGAAGTCATCATCTCCTCCCAGGTGACTTCCTTGCCGGAGTAGGCTGATTCACTTCCCATTATTCCAGTTAGAGTTGAGGAAGCAAGATCATTAGCCTGATTGATAGGGTTGTTGGTTCGTATTGCATTTACCAGGTTGATCATTTCCTGGTCGAAAGATGATATCGGCAACCTTCCGGTCGGCTGTCCATGTTCATCCAGAGGATATTCGTACTCCCAGATAAGATTATCTTCATAGTCAAATATTTTATTCTGGCAGTTTGTATATCCCTTGGTTCCGTATATGATCTGCCCGGATTTGTTGTCGCAACCGTCAATATGGCGATTCATGCACTGGTAGTTCTTTCCGTCGTCAAAAGAATATTCCACACTGAAAAAATCATACATGTTGCCCGTATGAGTGCCGTGCCTGCCACCCATGCCAAGAGCTCTGGAAGGATATTTTTCAAAGAACCAGTTAATAATATCAAACTGATGAATTGCAACATCAAGGAGGTTGCTGCCGGCAATCCAGTTCCAGGCCATCCAGTTTCTCAACATAGCCTCCATATCACTCCATCCTTCCTGACGGTTGACGTGCCAGATTCTTCCTCCCATCCTGTAAGCATTTCCGGATACAAGATCTCCTATGGCGCCATTTTTAATCATACCAAAGGTTGTTATGTAATCGCGCTGATGTCTGTATATGGTGCCGGAGACTACTGACAGGCCGGCTGATTCGGCCATCCTTCCTGAAGCCATGACGGATCTGACACCTACGGGATCAACAGCAGCTGGCTTTTCAAGGAAAACATGCTTTCTTGCCTGTACCGCTGCCTCGAAATGTGCAGGGCGAAAATGTTGCGGTGTTGCATGCAGAATTACATCCACATCTGAATCAATAACACGCTTGTATGCATCAAATCCAGTAAAACAATTTTTATCAGGTATCTCAATTCCGTGACTGTCCATTAAGGATTTCCGGCAGCTATTAATTCTGTGCTCAAAAACATCTCCAAGTGCTGTTACCTGAAGGTTCGGGCCTGCATTTAGGAAATTGATGGCAGCTCCTGTTCCCCTGCCTCCGCACCCTATAAGTCCGGCTTTTAAAGGAGGTCCGTCCGGAGCAATATCGAGGAAAACCGGTGTTTCATGCTTAATTCTTCGTGAATCGCAGGAGGAAAGTGCATATCCTGCTCCTACTGCACCCAGTAATCCAATAGCAGCCGCATCTCCTAAAAATTCACGTCTGCTTTTTAACTTTGCTTTTTTACTCATAATATATGTTATAATTTGATGAAATTAATATGGTATTTGTTTTTCTTAACTTTTATTCACCAGTATTTCTTGTGATTGGTACCTGCAGCACCCATCTTGTTATGTTTCGGTTCGTATAGCCCCTTTGATTATACTTATTCTTTTCGGAGATATTGAGGGAACCATTAATAATGCGCCGAATTTACCAAATAATTAATTTGTCTGCAAAAAAATATTGGAGTTATTATATTAGGGTTGCACTGTGTTCATATCTTTTAACAGGCTTTTTCTGTATATTGGGTTAAAATCAGCATTTTTTGAAATTTATTATATTTATGTATCGGACTATAACGTAAATGCCTTTGCTTTTCATTGGTAATAGTCTTTTACAATCAATAAACGTTAATTTAATTGTTTTATTTTCTTAATTCAGATACCGGTTTTGAACAAAGATTGGGGCCTGCTGTTTGATTAATATTGTAGAATTTATGCCTGATAAAGGTTTTTAGGGGAAAATATCAAATATAAATACAATTTTTCTAATGACCCTTGATGAAGTAATTTTGGTCGATACCAACGACTGCCAAACCGGCACAATGGAAAAAATGGAAGCTCACGAAAAGGGACTTTTACACCGGGCGTTTTCTGTTTTTATACTCAATAACTCAGGGAGGATTCTTTTGCAGAGGCGGGCTTCCGGAAAATATCATTCTCCCGGATTATGGACCAATACATGCTGCAGTCACCCGCGCCCGGGAGAACCTGTTGAAATTGCTGCTGTAAGGCGTTTACAGGAGGAGATGGGTATTAAATGTTCGCTGAAGAAGTTATTTACTTTTATTTACAGGGCTGAGTTTGACAATGGATTAACCGAACATGAACTTGATCATGTTTTTGCAGGGATATCTGACAGCATCCCCGTTCTCAACACCGAAGAGGCAGATGATTATGAGTATGTTGATCCCGATTACCTTTCAAAAGATATTGAAAAATTTCCCGGCAAATACACAATATGGTTCAGGATAGCATACCCCGGGGTAAAGCAAATACTCAGGGAGTATTCGGATAAGTCTCAGGGTGCCCCGAACTGAAATGACAAGCGTTCTCTTTTTTTAAATGTTAGTGAAATATCTCAACCATTAGAATATCTTTTGTTCTCTCAGTAATTTTGAAGCGATCGTCAATACGGTGGCCCGTTATCCAGACAATCTTGTTTCCTGATGTAAGCAGCCAGATTTTCTCCTTTTCTATAAGCGAAAATTTGTTGTCTATAAAAAAGTCACTTAGCTTTTTAAGTCCATTCATTCCCAGTGGTTGAAAATAATCTCCTTTTTGCCATTTTCTCAATAAAAGGGGGAAATGAAGCACATTGAGATCCAGGCATGCAATTTCAGGATCTGCAGGTATCCTGAAACCACTGAACATCTCCATTTTGGAGATTTTAAGTTTCAGGGGCTCATGCAGTTCAGTGGTCTCTTCTTCAATATAATACCGGCTCACGGCCTCATGCTGTAATGGTCTGATAATTAGGGACTCCCTGTCTTTAACAAGCTTATGGGTGGAAGAATAGAACTGCTTGCCGGAAGGGCCTTTTAAAGAAATAATTATATCAGGTATCATTTCCCTGGGGAAATTCCAGTTCTTCAGAAACTCATAAAGATAGGAGGGAAGGGGGTTCAGTGAAAGAAGTGATTTAATATTCAACCTGAATTCATTGTCGGTTTCAGTACATAATTCATTAAACTTATTCTTAACTGCTTCATTAAAAACAATTTCAACATCTTTCAATCTGCAAGCTGTACTGTACAGGTTTTTTACAAATGAATCTGATATTTTTTCAAATTCCGGGATGATCCTGTGTCTTATTCTGTTACGTTTATACTTTATGTCAATGTTGCTGGAATCTTCCCGGAAGGTCACCTTGTGTTTTATTGCATGCCTGGTGATATCAATTCTCTCTGCAAATAAAAGTGGGCGTATTATATTTCCTCTCTTTTCCTTTATACCTGTCAGTCCCCTGATACCAGTTCCCCTTATAATATTAATAAGCATAGTTTCGGCGAGATCATTTTTATTATGCGCTATTGCAACAGATAGATATCCGTTTTCACTTATCAGCTGGTTGAACCAGGTGTACCTCAATTCACGCGCTGCCATTTGCAGGGATATTCCCCGTTCTTGTGAATAATTGACAGTATCAAACTTTTTGAAATGCAGATGAATGTTGTTTTTTATGCATTCCTGAGCAACAAAATACTGGTCCTGATCCGATTCTTCTCCGCGAAGGTTAAAATTGCAATGGGCAGCTGCAAATGGATAATCTGTTTCAAGAAACAGATTAAACATTACCATTGAGTCCACTCCTCCGCTTATGCCAAGCAGAATCTTGCCGGGTCTGTCAATAAGGTCCCCGGCTTTAACGAAATCAGAAAAACGTTTATACATATTGCAGCTATTTTATTGCAAGTTAATTAAAAATGTCCAGGCAATACTTCCCGGACCTGCACTATTAACAAACCTTGTTTTGCGAGTTATCGGTTAAAATTAAAAACTTCTCCGCGGCCTGGTTTAAGGTCATTGAAAAGAACAGTTGCAAATTCTTTTTTAACAGGGTTGCCGTCATTTATGATCGAACCGGCAAAATCCGGTATTCCCATTTTTCCGTAATAAACATCCGTCATATATGATTCAAGTATTTGGGAGTTAAACTGACTTTTGTCTCTTGCAATTTGTTGTTTTTGCATTACCTGGTAAAACTTAATTGCGTAGTGATACCTTGATCTGTGTTTAGCCAGGAACATTTCCGGAATCCAGTCCTGTGAGGAAATATGATTAAACCTGGAAGATAAGTTTTTTATTACCCTGCCAGGGAGACTGGCAATTGATATTCCTCTTAACAGGTATATTTCCGCATATCTCAAAACACCTATAGCTCCGTATGCATCAATATCATCACAAATTGAAAGTAATTTGAGTGTACTGGTTTCCGAACTGGTGAGTGATGACATTTCCGGTTCCTTTTGGTCATGAAATTCAATGGCACTTAAGGCCTGATTAACATTGGGAAAAACCATTTCCGGATTTTCTGCCAGGAAGTTTTGACATATCTTACGGCTCTCAACACCATGTTTCTCACTTAAGGTTATTGTCAATCCCGTATCATGAAAAAAAGCAGAGAGCATGAGCGGCATAACTTCATTACTGGAAAGATGTTCAAATATATAAGGTTCTGACAGAAGTAGTTCCCTTGTATAATACCATACACGGAGATGATGAAGGTGATCATGGGATGGCAGGTGGTGCCCTGCAAAGTGTGCCCTGCAATGATCAAAAAGAACCGGCATATGTTTTCTTTCCAGTTCCACGATAATTTTTTTGTTAGCTGGGGTCATGACACAAAATAAAAAAAGCAGAAAAGAATTCTTTTCTGCTGGTATAACATATAGTTGCCGGATTTAGTTTACTCCCTCTTTTTCAAGAATTTTTTTTGCCATGTTCAATATTGTGGTATCATCCAGTACAACTATTCCTCCGTTAGGGCCTTTTTCCAGATGGATGCCAACAGTCTCACCCTGATCATAATTGGCTCCGCCAAAATAATTCCTGACTGTTTCAACGTCCAGATTCAATTCATCCGCTATTTTGCTAATGCTTCCATCTGGCAGACTGTCCTTGATTTTTCGAAGTTCATTGAATGTTATTGTCATATCATTATGTTATTTGGGTTAATAATTTGTGAAATCTGAATCATAAAAGTAATAATTTTGTTTATAGATTCATGTTTAACGAAGATATTAATAATTATAATTCTTTTACCACATAAACCTGACCGGTTTCAAATTTAACAACCTTAACTTTTTCACCTTTATCGATAAATCCGGTAAGTGATTTAGCATCATATTGTTCAAAGTCTATTTCAACCCGGCCCGAAGGTCTGAGCGATGTTGCCGCTATGCCTGACTGGCCGGTAAGTTCATTAAATTTATAATCAAAACTGGTATAGCCTTCACTCTTATTCTGTGCTGAGCTCAGAACCAGGTGTGAGAACATGCTTGTATCCAGCAGCCTTCTGCTGAGGGATATCGAGCCTGCGAGTGCTACAAAGGCACTGAATATCACAAGGAACAGGGATTTAATGAAAGGTTCCAGTCCGGCACCCTCAAACTCCCATACTATATTATCTATCATGGCCAGGGTAAGCCCGGTTACCATAAGTGCAATGCCGGCGATGCCGGCAACGCCAAATCCGGGTATAGCAAATATTTCAACCATAAGCAGGATAATGCCAAGAATAAAGAGAACTATTTCCCAGTTTTGCGCAATACCTTCAAGATAGAGCGGCGCAAAATAAAGAACAGCTGCGAGAAATGCCGCAACGAGCGGAAAGCCTATTCCCGGAGTTTGAAGTTCAAAGTAGAGGCCTCCTATAATGATCATAATCAAGAGACTCTGGAATACCGGATGGATAAGGAAACCTATGATCGCTTCCGTTGTGGTCAGGACATATTCTACAATACGGTAATCTTCTATTCCTGCATTTGCCAGCACTTCAGGAATACTTGTTGCAAACCCTTCGGAATAGCCTACCTTAATTGCTTCCTCACTGGTAAGAGTAAGTACTTTGCCTGAATCAATTATCCCGGGAATATATGTGGTGGGGTCGACCATTGCCTCGGCAATAAGGGGATCACGGTGCCACTTTACAATAGTATCATTTTCAATTACCAGGGTATCCCTGCCATGTGATTCTGCTGTTGCCCGCATGGCTGCCCTCATAAATGACTGGAACTTATCGGGCACCTCTGCTCCAGTGGCATCGACAACGGTGGCTGCTCCAATGCTTCCCCCGGGCCGCATATATATCTGCTGCGCTGCTATTGCTATGAGTGCCCCTGCCGAAATAGCATTATTATCAACATATACAATAACGGGAATTTCGGAGTTTAGTATTTTGGTGCGGATTGAATCGGCTACCTGTACCAATCCTCCATATGTGTTCATATGAATAAGTATATAGTCGGCATCCATTTCTGCTGCCTCCTGAAAACTTTGCCGGGTTTGGCGCCACAGAGCGGGGCCAACATCAGTTTTCATATCAAATTTGTAGACCAGGTTTTTATGTGGAGCTATGGTATCGGCTTCAACAGCGATGGTGTCGGAATTAACAGGGTTATTATTATAATCGGGAGATAAACTGTTACCTGAAACAGATGAGCTGCTTTTGTAAAGAGCATCGTTTATACTATTGGCTAAAACAGTATTGTAAGACACCATCAGGCAAATTAGCAATTTTAAAATGAACTTGCCAGAATATTTAGTTTTTATCATTACTCTTTTAAACGAATTTTTTTTAAACGGATTGTTGCTGTCAGGTATGTTTTTTACAAAAATAACATAAATTATGATCGGTTCATAATTTAGTTTTAACTCATTTAAAGTCTTTATTTTTTTTACCTTTGCCCGTGTTAATTTAAATTATGTGAATAATGGAGATTAGTATGCTTTCCGCAATATCACCTGTAGATGGAAGGTACCGGTTACAGGTTGACGAACTTGCCGTATTTTTTTCTGAATATGCATTAATAAGGTACCGTGTGTATATTGAGATAGAATACTTTATTGCCCTGTGTTCCATTCCCCTTCCGCAGCTGGAACAAATAAGTAAGCAGCAGCAGGATGATATAAGAGAAATCTATGACCACTTTAAGCTTGAGGATGCTGAAAGAATAAAGGAAATAGAAAAAATAACCAATCACGATGTTAAGGCTGTGGAATATTTTGTCAAAGAAGCCTTTGAGAAATATGGTCTTGATGATTATACTGAGTTTGTACATTTCGGTCTTACCAGTCAGGATATAAACAACACAGCTGTTCCCCTTTCGTTGCGAAATGCAGTGCACCAGGTTTATTATCCTCTTATTGAACAATTAACTGATAAGCTGGGTGAGCTTCAGGATGAATGGTCGGATATTGTCATGCTTGCACGGACCCATGGTCAGCCTGCATCTCCTACCAGGCTGGGCAAAGAAATAAAAGTGTTTCAGGAAAGAATAAATATACAGTTAGGATTGCTTAAAGCGATTCCCTGTTCGGCAAAATTTGGAGGCGCAACAGGCAACTTCAATGCACATAATGCTGCATATCCCGCGATTGACTGGGCCGGGTTTGCCAATACTTTTGTGAATGAAACGCTCGGACTGGACCGCTCGCAGGTTACAACCCAAATAGAACATTATGATAATCTTGCCGCCAGCTTTGATAATCTTAAAAGGATAAACACAATACTTATTGATCTTTGCAGGGATATGTGGACCTATATTTCACTGGACTATTTTAAACAATCCATAAAGAAGGGAGAGGTTGGCTCATCGGCAATGCCGCATAAAGTGAATCCCATTGATTTTGAGAATGCCGAGGGCAATCTTGGCATAGCCAATGCCCTTTTTGAACATTTATCTTCCAAGTTGCCGGTTTCCAGGCTTCAGCGTGATCTGACCGATTCTACTACACTTCGTAATATTGGGGTTCCCCTGGCTCATACTGTTATTTCAGTAAAATCAATTATCAGGGGCCTGGGCAAAATAAAGGTTAACAGAACAGTTATTGATTCTGATCTTGAGAATAACTGGATTGTTATATCTGAAGCCGTGCAAACCATATTACGGAGAGAAGGGTACCCCGAACCTTATGAGGTGCTTAAAAATCTTACCAGGACAGGGAAAAAGATCAATCAGAAAGATTTTATTGAGTTTATTGACTCTATCGATATTGACGACAAAGTCAGGGCTGAATTAAAATCCATTACTCCCTTCAATTACACTGGAATAGAATTATAAGTATCAGCTATTAATCTAATTAATGAAAAATATCGGGAAGATATTAAAATTTATTGTTCCTTACTGGAGAAAAGGATCACTGAATATACTGCTTAATCTTTTGTCTGCCGTTTTTGCTCTCTTCTCTGTCACAATGGCCATTCCCTTTTTGGGGATTTTGTTTCAAAACGAACCGGCAATAACCACTGTCGGGGAATTTGAGTATACTCTTGAATCTGCACGAGAGCATTTTAATTACTTTATAAGTCAGATGATCCATACCCAGGGCCCCACCCGGGCGCTGATGTTCCTTAGCCTGCTTATTATAGGCATGTCTTTTTTAAAAAACCTTTCCCATTATCTTGCTATGTATTTCCTTGCACCTATAAGGAATGGTGTTGTAAAGGATATCCGTAATCAGGTTTATGATAAGATTATGGTACTGCCTCTTTCTTACTTCTCCGAAACCAGGAAGGGAGATGTTATTGCAAGAATGACAGGTGATGTGCAGGAAATTGAAAATTCTATTGTAAGTTCTCTGGAAATGCTTTTCAGGGACCCGTTTCAGATTGTAATTTATCTTGGGGCTCTGTTTTATATGAGTACATCACTTACCCTGTTTGTCATGTTGCTGTTACCTATAAGTGGATTTGTAATAGGCAGGCTGGGCAGAACCCTGAAGCATACTTCACTGAAAGGCCAGAAAAAAATGGGAGTCCTCCTCTCCATGATAGAGGAGACACTGGGTGGATTAAGGATAATTAAGGCATTCAATGCAGAGAGTATGATGAGAAAGCGTTTTCAGAATTCTAATTCCCTGTATACCAACATAATGATCAGGATGCAAAGAAGGCGTTCCCTTGCCAGTCCTGTCAGTGAATTCCTGGGCACCACGGTTATGATAATCATTATGGTTTACGGAGCGACCCTGGTGCTTGCTGAAGCAGGAGATCTGAACTCGCAGGAATTTATAGGTTATCTTATGCTTTTTTATCTTATTATTGCCCCTTCCAAATCCTTCTCCGGTGCAATGTATAATATTCAGAAAGGGCTTGCATCTGTAGAAAGGGTTCAGGATGTTTTGCATGCAACCAACAATATTACCGACAGGCCGGGAGCACTGCCAATAAAAGATTTTACCAAATCAATTGAATATCAGAATGTCTCTTTCAGCTATGATCATTTTGAGGTCCTTAAAGATATTAACCTGGTCATTCAGAAGGGAAAATCAATTGCACTTGTAGGGCAGTCCGGTTCAGGAAAATCGACACTTGCGGATCTTCTTCCCAGGTTCTATGATGTTTATAAGGGAGATATTCTTATTGACGGAGTATCAATTAAGGATTACAAGATAAAGGATGTCCGCGGACTTATGGGAAATGTTAACCAGGATCCTATCCTTTTCAATGATTCGTTTTATAATAATATAGCTTTTGGTGTTGAAAACACTTCTCACGAAGCTGTTGTTGCTGCAGCAAAGGTTGCAAACGCACATGAATTTATCAACGCTTCCCGGCACGGATATGATACGAAAATAGGGGACAGGGGCAGTAAACTTTCAGGCGGACAAAGACAGAGGGTAAGTATCGCAAGGGCAGTGCTGAAAAACCCGCCGATACTGATTCTTGATGAGGCAACCTCAGCTTTGGATACCGAGTCTGAAAGGCTGGTGCAGGATGCATTATTCAAACTTATGAAGAACAGGACATCTTTGGTTATTGCCCACCGCCTCTCTACCATTCAGTTTGCCGATGAGATTTGTGTCCTTCATGA
The DNA here is from genome assembly GCA_007132225.1 of Bacteroidales bacterium. Classification (GTDB taxonomy): domain Bacteria; phylum Bacteroidota; class Bacteroidia; order Bacteroidales; family PUMT01; genus PXAP01. Next base: position 24,832 of record SLPB01000060.1, read on the forward strand.
AGGAAGGATTGTTGAAAGAGGGAAACACAGCATGCTGTTAAAAAAGGACGGCTATTATCGTAAGTTGCATGATATGCAACTTTTTGCATCCGGATAATATATCATTCAAACTCAGTTTAAACGGATAAAAGAGCAGGTTTTTGCTAACTATACTTTATACGAATGAAAATCAGTGGTTTTACAATGGGAAAGAATATAAGCAAGCTGTATTATCCCATGAAGGAATCTGTGTTGTCAATACTGCCTCTTGTTGATGAATTTATTGTTGTCCTGGGGGACAGTGATCCTGGTGATACCACCCGCGGAGAACTTGAAAGCATAGGCAGTGATAAAATAAAAATAATTGACTCCGTGTGGGATACCGGAAAATATAGCTCCGGTACCATCTATGCCCAGCAGACGCATTTAGCCAAGAAGCATTGTTCGGGGGACTGGCTTTTTTACATTCAGGCGGATGAGGTTGTTCACGAAAAATTCCTCCCTGTAATAAAACAAAGATGTGAGGATTTGCTCCATGACAGGGAGGTTGACGGACTGCTTTTTAAATATCTTCATTTCTGGGGTGACTATTGGCATTTCCATGAATCCCACGGATGGTACCGTAATGAAATTCGCATAATACGTAATGATCGCGATATAATTCCGTGGCGGGATGCCCAGTCTTTTCGGAAAATTCCGGATTTTGATGGTATAAGCTACAATCAGAAAGCCGGAACATTTAAACTGAAGGTCGCCGAAGTGGATGCATATATATATCATTACGGATGGGTTCGGCCCCCACGCTATATGAAAAGCAAATCGATTGTTTTTAATTCCCACTACAATAAAAAACAACAGTCCGGTATACCTTCAGAGCGCAAGTTAAAGAAAATGACATTTGACTATGGAGTGTTAAACAACCTCCCCGTTTTCCAGGGAAGTCATCCTTCGGTTATGAAAGATAAGATTGCTGAATTTGACTGGGGAGACCAGCTTCAGTATAGCGGGAAAAGGAACCGCAACAGAGCCCCTCACAAACATGAAAAACTACGTTACCGGGTTTTGTCGTTTATTGAAAAGTATTTGTTATTCGGTACTCCTGTAGGCGAATTCAAAAACTATAAGCTGATCAGGAAAGCACCGGCATAAAGGTTTATTCACAAAACTGACATCTAATTAACCATGGATCGTTCTACGGTTTTATTAGCTTTAGCATTTGTGCTACTCTGGAATTCCGGGTTCATAGGGGCAGAACTTGGGTTACCCTTTACCGGACCTTTTACCCTGCTTTTCTGGCGTTACCTGGCACTTTCCCTTATACTTGCGATATATCTGCTCATGCGCAAGCGTTTTCGTTGGGTGGGAGTGAGGACCGCTTCAAAAAATATGACAGTTGGTATTTTGGCACACGGGGTATGGCTGATTTGTGTACTCCTGGCTTTGAACCAGAATGTGCCGGCAGGGATAGTGGCCCTGGTGGTAGCCTTGCAACCCCTGGCAACCGGAGCTTTTTCCGGAATTGTAACCGGAGAACACACGCCTCTTCGCAGGTGGCTTGGACTGATAATCGGATTTACCGGAGTTGCCTTAACAATACTCAGCAGGATTGATTTTTCAGATACCGGGTCTGTTTTTGGGTACTTAATTCCTTTAGGTTCTGTTATAGCCATAACGTTAGCCAGTTTGATCCAAAGAAGGACCGAGCTAAAAGAGGAACAGCAAAAAATTCCTGTTGACCTGACCTTGTTTTACCAGAGCCTGGGTACTGCGATAGTTTTAACCTTCCCGGCTATATTTATAGAAAACCTTGAGACTCAATGGCCGGTTGAATTTATTCTTACCATGCTATGGCTTATTTTCGCAGTTTCCGTGGGCGCTTATGCTTTCATGTGGATGCTGATCAAAAGGATTGATGCTACAAGGGTGGCCAGTTTATTTTATCTGGGTCCCCCGGTAACAATGATTATGGCCTGGATAGCATTTGGGGATATACTCCAGCTGATGGATATTATAGGGCTCATCGTGGTGTTGGCAGGGGTGTTGATTACTCAACTCAATTTCAAAAAGCTTTTATTCAGCAGCACCTGATCGATCCTGCTGAATAAAAGCTAGTAATTTTTATGGCGGAGAGAGAGGGATTCGAACCCCCGGTTCCGTGATAACGGAACAACGGTTTTCGAGACCGCCCCGTTCGACCACTCCGGCATCTCTCCTGAAACATTATAAACAAAGTGAATCTGTTGATTAACAACAGAGCAGAAGATTAAAGCATCTCCTGCTCTGTTTATTGTTTTGCATGCGTTTTTAATTGTGAAGTATAAATATTTTGCACATGCCTGAGCGATTAAGCGGAGAAAGAGGGATTCGAACCCCCGGTTCCGCGATAACGGAACAACGGTTTTCAAGACCGCCGCATTCGACCGCTCTGCCATTTCTCCGCCTGCAAAATTAGAATTTTTTTTTAAATTAGTTCTTAATACCAGAGATTTTTTTGAGAAATAATAATGACCTGTTATAACTGAGTTTTAAGGTAGAATTGCAGATGCCTAAAGGGCCTGAAATACTATTCAGACCGGATTTTACTGCTTTTATTAACAAAAAGAGCCTATTTATCAATATTTCGTGATTTTTTAAGTGCTGGAATTTGCTAAACTCAATAAATGCAATATATTTGTCTAAAATCAGCAGTTTACAGATATTGTTTTATTAACCCTAAAATTAATTATTATGAACAAGGCACAATTAATTGATGCAATTTCAGCGAGTGCTGGACTAACCAAGGCCGATGCGAAAAAGGCTTTAGATGCTTTTGTTGAAGCTACTACTGATGCTCTTAAAAAAGGTGATCGTGTTGCACTGGTAGGTTTTGGCTCATTCGCTATTTCAGAACGCAATGCAAGGACTGGAAGAAATCCTCAAACTGGGCAGCCAATTACTATTGAAGCTAAAAAAGTTGTGAAATTTAAAGCCGGAAGTGAACTGAATGATGCTGTTCAATAAGTAATAATTTTGCATTTTTATTTAACAGGGAGTCTGAACAGGCTCCCTTTTTTTTATTTTTGCAATACACCATAGTAAGTAAATCAGTAAAGCAATAACCTATGCTAACCGATATTATTAATCACCTCTCAAGTTTTGTTCAGCACCGAAGACTCGATAAATTTGACCGGGTGCTTGCAAACCGAACCAGGTACATAAAACTGATCTGCGAAGATATTTTTCAGGGTCATAATGCCAGCGCTTTGCTTCGCACCTGTGATTGCTTCGGAATACAGGATTTTCATGTCATAGAAAGAAAGAACCGCTTTGAAATCAACCCTGAAATTTCACTTGGTTCTTCCAGCTGGCTGAGCATTTACAGGCACTCTTTATTACAAAATGATCATGCCGGCGTTCTTGATGAACTCAAATCAAAAGGATACAGAATTGTCGCCACCATACCGGATGAAAACGGGGTTAAGCTATCAGAATTCAATCTTGAAAAAGGTCCGGTTGCACTACTTTTCGGAACTGAAAAAGAAGGATTGTCGACACCTCTTATAAATCAGGCTGATGAATTTCTAAACGTTGAGATGTACGGGTTTACCGAAAGTTTCAATGTTTCAGTATCGGCCGGGATTATCCTGCATCACTTACGGTTAAAATTGATGGACAGTACTATTCAATGGCAATTAACCGAGGAAGAGAAATTATCTGTCAAGCTTGAATGGCTGAGAAAAACTGTTAAGCGATCCGACCTTATTGAAAAGGAATTTGGACATCATGATGAGTGACAGGTTGAATAATAAAATCAAAATAATACTAATAATTTGACATTTGTCAGAAAAAAACCTAATTTTATCAATTGAAATATGATATTCGTCCATATATTTGGATTAATCTGCTAGTATGAAAAGTATAGTAATTGACGATGACAAGCTATCAAGAAGAATCATTGAGGAGTTTACTAAAAGGACTGATTTTTTAACCCATGTTGACTCTTTTGATAATCCTGTAGAAGCTATAAGATTGCTCAAGTCCGGGAGTGAAGTGAATCTGATATTCCTTGATATTGAAATGCCGGAGATGTCCGGGTTAGAGTTTATTAATACCTTAAATAACCCCCCTCGTATAATAATAATTTCCTCGAAAGAGCAATATGCTCTTCAGGCTTTCGAATATGATGTAACCGACTACCTTTTAAAGCCGATATCATATGGAAGGTTTTTTAAAGCTGTTGATAAGGCCTACAGTCTTTATGTCAGGGACTCGGTTGTGCCAGAGGGGAAAAATGAGATATTTATTAAAAAGGATTCTTCACTAATTAAATTAAAGTATGAAGATATATTGTGGATCGAAGCAATGGAGAATTATGTTATAGTGAATACCTACGATGATAAGTATACAATCCATTTTACAATGAAGTCCATTGAGAAAAAGCTGCCTGCTTCAAAATTCCTAAGGGTACACCGCTCATACATTATTAACAAGAGCAGCATAAATCTTATTGAGGACAATTCAATAATTATATCGGTGGAGTCCGGAAAGAAAACCATTCCCATTGGAAAATCATACAAAGAAAAACTCATGAATGATTTGAATCTGATGATCAAATAAAGTTTGAATTCCTGATGTTATCCCCCAGACAACTATTTTTTGAAAATCTTGCCCAAACATCTTTCAGCCCTATAGCCATCGAAATTGAGAGTGCATCCGGCTGCTGGCTGCATTCTCCTGATGGAAAGAGTTTTTTTGATCTTATTGCAGGGGTTTCGGTTAGTAATATCGGACATAATAATCCCCGGGTTGTCAAAGCAGTAAAAGATCAGATAAATAAGCATATGCATCTTATGGTGTACGGGGAGTTTATTCAAAAACCGCAGGTCAGGCTGGCTGAGTTGCTGACCAGGTATCTGCCTGATAATCTAAATTCTGTTTTTTATACAAATAGCGGAAGTGAGTCTGTGGAAGGAGCTGTCAAGCTATCCCGCAGGTATACCGGCCGGCACGAAGTAATAAGCTTTAACAATGCTTATCATGGCAGCACTATTGGTGCTCTTAGCATAATGGGCAATGAAGAGATGAAAAGAGCCTTCAGGCCACTGATGCCATCGGTCAGTTTTCTTGAATTCAACCGGGTCGATGATCTGGATGCAATAACATCTGCTACTGCATGTGTTATTATCGAACCCGTGCAGGGGGAGGCCGGAGTAATATTGCCGGAAGATGGATTTCTTCAGCAGTTAAGGGATAAATGCACACAAACCGGTACTCTTCTTATTTTTGATGAGATTCAGACTGGTTTTGGCCGTACCGGTAAAATGTTTGCCATGGATCTTTATGAGGTAGTGCCGGATGTAGCATTGTTTGCCAAGGGCTTTGGTGGCGGAATGCCTCTCGGTGCATTTGTATCTTCAAGAGAAATAATGAGTTCCCTGTGTAATGACCCTGTACTGGGACATATTACCACCTTTGGCGGGCATCCTGTATCATGTACTGCCGGATTAGCTTCTTTGGAATTTATTATAGAAGAGAAATTGGAAAGAAACGCAATTAATAATGGCAGGAGATTTAAGCAACTGCTTGATCATAATTTAATAAAGGATGTGAGGGGAGAAGGTCTCTTAATGTCGGTAGAACTGGAAAGTGCAGAAATGGTTAAAAAGGTTATTTCAATTGCATTGAAAAAGGGAGTAGTAACTGACTGGTTTCTCTTTAATGAGAATTGCATAAGGATTTCCCCCCCGCTTATAATAACCGGGGAAGAAACGGAATTTGCCTGCCGTATATTGCAGGAGTCCATGGATGAGGTATGAATTTATTACCTACTTACTAAGCAGTAATCCGCCAAAAAGCATTCCGTAACCGGTCATCCTGTAGGGATTTGATGTTATGGCACAGCCGCCTGAATTACAACCTATAAAATGGTAATAAGCAAATCCAAGTACTCCTCCAATAAGGAGCCCTGCCAAAAGGCGAAGGGTAAATATTTTTTTTATTCTGGATTTTAAGTTCATATATTTACGTTTATTGAATTACAAAAGTAATAAATAATATTTACATATATATATTATATAATATATTATTTGGTTTTCCCATGTCTGTAAAAATATTATTTTTTGTGTTTATGCTTCTTGTTCCGTCTCATGTAAAAGGGGGGGAGGCAGGAGATTACGAACCTTCAAAAGTTGAGGATTCCCTGAAAATTCTTTTTCAGACTCTTGCAGTTACCGATAAGCCTGGAGAAAGAGAAAGAATCAATAATAAAATTATAACTATCTTATCCAAAACCCTCCGGCTTGAAGAATCGTTTCATTACCCTTTTGACTCTCTTTCATCACTTGGAAAGATTACCGCATCAGATGATATGCTGCGGATATATACCTGGAATTTTCCGGTATCTCCAATCAATTATAAGTATTATGGTTTTCTGCAATACAGGGGCAATGACAGTGGGGAAGTTTCACTTCATTTTTTAAATCCGGCTGAAACCAGCAGAGAAGATCTGGAGCAGGAACAATTTAGTGCCGAAAACTGGTATGGGGCTTTATATTATCAGGTGCATGCCGTGAATTATTTGGATGACACTATTTATACCCTTATGGGGTTTGACTTTAACCATGTTTATACCAGTATAAAGATAATAGATGTATTGTCCTTCAATGACGGGTTACCGGTATTTGGTGCACCGATATTTCAGTTCGGCCGGGTAATTAAGAACAGGGTTGTTTTTGAATATTCTTCCCGGGCTGTTATGTTCATGCGCTACGTTCCGGAAAGAGATATGATAATTTATGACCACCTATCCCCCTCATCTCCCAGATTTGAAGGTCAATACCGTTATTACGGTCCTGATTTCTCATATGATGGATTCAGGTTTGATAACGGAAAATGGATACATGTTCCCGATATCGAATGGAAGTAAGAAAGCAGTATTTTTGTGTTTAAGTAATTTAGTTAGCTATTATAATGGAGCTTACTCCTGAAAAATTGATTTCCATTCATCTTATTGATGAAAACTTCCTTTTTATTAATGATATCAAGGATAAGTATGCATGGAGACCAAAATATAAGGTGAATTGTTACCCCTCGACAGACAAATTTATTGAAGAGATTAAAAGGGCCTCCCTATTGGTAAAATGCACCGATATTGTCATTCTGGCTGTTAATCTTTCAACTCCTGACAAACAGGGAACCACCCGGTTAATAGACAAGTTAGAATCAATTATTTCCGGGATTAATATAATTAAAGTATGTCACTCAAAGGAACTGGATAAAGAAAGTTACGCTATTCGCAATGACAATGTCATTCATATTGTCAATAATGAAAACACTATGCTTCGCATTGACAATGCAATTAAATGGGTGCTGGCAAAAAGCAATCTCAATAACAAAAACCGGATTTATAAATTCATTGTTGTTTTGTTTACTGCCTCTCTTATTATTACTGCCCTGGGATTTATATACCTCTTTTTTATTTACTGATAAGTTTATTTTCCGGACATATTTGGTGACTATTTGTCAGGTTTAAGCTTTGGCACAGGCTTTGAAAAGTGGTAGTAAGTTTTCAAGCAGTGTTTAACCCTAATAATAATAGAAATGCAAAAAGGAAAGATTAATGTAAAAACGGAGAATATTTTTCCAATCATTAAGAAATTTCTATACTCAGATCATGAAATATTTCTGAGAGAACTGATATCCAACTCTGTAGATGCAACTCAAAAATTAAAAACCCTTGCATCGGTTGGTGAGTACAAAGGTGATCTCGGCGATTTAACCATACATGTCGGTTTGGATAAAGCCAGCAAAACCCTGACTATCTCAGACCGGGGTATTGGTATGACTGGTGATGAAATAAAAAAATATATAAATCAGATTGCCTTTTCATCAGCCGAAGATTTTCTGGAACAGTATAAAGATAAAGTAGATGCAATAATAGGCCATTTCGGATTGGGATTTTATTCATCATTCATGGTAGCCAAAAAGGTTGAAATTATTACCCGGTCTTACCAGAAGGATTCACAACCAGTAAAATGGACCTGTGACGGCAGTCCCCGGTACACCATTGAAGAAACTGAAAAGGATGAAGCAGGTACTGACATTGTATTGCATATATCTGATGATTCCCAGGAATTTCTCGAAGAAAACCGTATTCTGGAGCTGCTTAAAAAATATTGCAAATTCCTGCCCGTAAAGATTGCTTTTGGTAAGGAAAAAGATTGGAAAGATGGTAAAGAGGTTGAAACTGATAAATTAAGGATAATAAACAACACTGAACCTGCATGGACAAAAAAACCAAATGACCTGAAGCAGGAGGATTATGATAAATTCTATCAGGAACTTTATCCTATGAATGAAAATCCATTATTTCATATACATCTTAATGTAGATTATCCATTTAATTTAACCGGCATTTTATACTTTCCCAAGCTGAAAAGTAATTTTGAAATTCAAAAAAACAAAATACAGCTATATGCCAACCAGGTCTTTGTTACTGATTCAGTTGAAGGGATTGTTCCTGAGTTCCTCACATTGCTACATGGGGTGATTGATTCGCCTGATATACCCCTTAATGTATCCAGGAGCTACCTTCAGAGTGATTCAAATGTCAAAAAGATATCATCACATATAACGAAAAAAGTTTCCGATCGCCTGATGGATATTTTTAAGAATAACAGGAAGGAGTTTGAAATAAAATGGGATGATCTGAAGATATTTATCGAGTATGGTATGGTGAGTGATGAGAAGTTCTATGAACGTGCCGAAAAATTCGCCCTGTTCAAGAATACTGAAAGCAACTATTTTACCTTTGATGAATACCAGAAGTTAATCAAGGAAAATCAAACCGACAAGCATAAAAATCTTGTTTACCTGTATTCAACTGATACAGAGAAGCAGTATACTTTTATTGAAGCTGCAAGATCAAAGGGATATGATGTTCTTGTAATGGACGGACAGCTGGATACACATTTTATTAATCACCTTGAATCAAAATTTAAAGATTCCCGCTTCGTTCGGGTTGATTCAGATGTGGTTGACAAATTGATATTAAAGGATGAAAATCTGGATTCAAGGTTAACCTCAGACCAGCAACAAGATCTTTCAGTTGTTTTTAAAAGTGTTCTTCCCGATAAGCCAGGATTTACCGTTTCATTCGAAAATATGAGTGAGCGTGATAATCCGGTGACCATAACACAATCTGAATTTATCAGAAGGATGAAAGATATGTCAAGCATGAGCGGTGGAATGGGTTTTTACGGTGAAATGCCGGACAGCTATAACCTTGTTGTTAATTCAAATCATCCTCTGGTCATTAAGGTAGCTGAGGAAAAGGATAAAGCTGCCGGTAAGGACCTGGAAAAGATAAGGGAGAAAATCAAGCCGTTAGAATCTGGCAAAGAAGAACTTGAAAAAGCAAATAAGGAGAAGAAGGAAGAGGAGGTCGGCCAGGAAGATAAGGAAAGGTTAAAGGAATTTGAGAAAAAAATTGATGAGCTAAATAATAAAAGGGAAGCACAGATAAAGAAATTTGCTTCCGGGAATAAACTGGTGAAACAACTTATCGATCTTGCTCTTCTATCAAACAATATGCTGAAGGGTGAGGAATTGTCAAAGTTTGTAAAACGAAGCATCGATCTGATGTAATTCCGGTTACAATCTCTCAGACAGTCCGTTATTTTTTAGCGGACTGTTTTTTTTTATTATATTTAAGTTATTTTTGGTAAGATTAATATTTAAACATGGGCTGGAAGCTTATCCCTGTTACATTGTTATTATATATGTTGCAACTCAATGTGGAAGCACAAAAGCATCCACAGCTTCGTTATTTGGGGGTTGATGCCGGATTCAATATGGCAGGCATAAGATCAGCCTCGCAGTATGACAGGCATAAAAAAAACTTTGGTGCGAATGTAAATTTTTCAGCTAATTATTCTTTCAGTGATTCTAAATCAGTAGGGGCTTCACTTTCACTTGAGCAGAAGGGCGCCACGGATCCGGTATATGATTTAAAAACAAATATGAATTATGCTTCTCTGCCTGTGTATCTGAAACTGGTTACCGGAAAAGAGCCCCGGTTTTTTTTTACAGGCGGACTTTATGCGGGCTGGTTGATAAACGCAAAAATTCGTGGAGAACAATTGCAGGACGGGAAATTAGTTGGAGTAAATGAAAATGTAAGCGGTGACTTCAGGTCTTTTGATTACGGATTAGTGGCCAGCACCGGAATGATGGTTAGATTATATGACGATTTTGATTTTATTTTCAGTATTCGCGGTTCAAGCGGACTTTTACGGATTACAGACCACCCCCCGGGTCCCCGGCCCCAAAACTACAGCATTAACGTCAGTATTGGCTATATTTATTATATTGGATTCAGGTAATTGTTTTTAACCTGAAAAGGATCGGGGAAACATAAAAACCTTTACAGATAGTTTAGAAAAGCTCCTTTACCTCTTTTTTGATAAAATCAATGGCAACATCGGTAGGTGAGTCGTCTTTATCCATAATTGATTCAAGTATAGTCTGACTAAGTTTTATTGAAGGAGAACCGGGTTCAATGCTTTTTGCCGCTTGATTTATAATATTTATAAGACTGGATTTTGCATTTTTTATGACCTCCCAGCTCTCTCTGCTAACATATATTTGTTGTGAAAGATTGTGTTCAAATTCTGAACGAATAACTGAAAGTAGCTCGGAATGAAGCTTCTGACTTGTCATATCCCTCCGGTTTATCCTCATAAGAAGATTGTCGGGCGAAATCCTTTCAAGGAACAACACCAGCCGCTCATAAGCCTGCATCCTTACAGGAAGTATATATTGATCATTTTGGAGTATCAGGTCAGCTTTTTTTATTTTCAGGCTGGTATCAAGAAATTTTCGTATAAGCAGGTAGGCTGTAATAAAAACAATAAGTGCCGGTAATGTGTATTTTAATATTTCAAAAAAGTCTGACATTACTGTTTTGTAAACTTTAATAAATATTCGTTTCAGAATTGCTGCAAGATACAATAATTTTCTAATTTTATGATTTCTACTATTTGGGTCTGCTTGCTGGCGGGTTTGTGTTTTTAGTATAAGCTTAATAGTTAATAATCAGGAATTTTATGGAAAATTTATCGGGAAGGATCAGAAAACTTGCGGACTCGCAGACGATGGCTATGAGCCAGAAAAGTCGTGATTTGCAACGTCAGGGTGTGGATGTTATCAATCTTAGTGTTGGTGAACCTGACTTTCATACCCCACCACATGTTAAGGAAGCAGCAAAACGAGCTATTGATGATAATTTTTCCTTTTACTCCCCCCTGGCCGGGTATCCCGATCTGATAGAGGCAATAAGGAAAAAATTTCTCAATGAAAATGATCTTCAATACAATCCTGATAATATCATTGTTTCCAATGGTGCAAAACATTCAATAGCCAATGCCCTGATGGTCCTTGTTGATCACGGGGATGAGGTAATTGTTCCTGCTCCTTATTGGGTGAGCTATGTAGAACTTGTGAAACTTGCCGGGGGCACAAATATAATTATCAATTCTGATATAGAAAATAATTTCAAGATTACTGCCAGCCAGATCGAGGAAGCCATAACCCCGAAAACCAAGTTGCTGCTTTTGTGTTCACCAAATAATCCTACAGGAACCGTTTACACAAAAGATGAGCTGCGTGAGATTGCAAATGTTATCACAAGATATCCAAACGTTTTTGTGATTTCAGACGAGATCTATGAACATATTAATTTTACGGGAAAACATGAATCGATTGCAAGTTTCAGTGAGATATTTGACCGGGTTGTTCTTGTAAATGGTGTTTCAAAGGCATATGCCATGACAGGTTGGCGAATAGGTTATGCTGCAGCTTCCGGATGGATTATAAAAGCTATTGCCAAATTACAGGGACAGTTTACTTCCGGGGCGTCATCAATTGCACAAAAAGCTGCAACTGCCGCCCTGTGTGGTGATAACTCCTATACTGACAAAATGAGGGAAGCCTTTTTGCGCCGTCGCAATCTTGTGATGGATCTTGCCGGGAAGATCGAGGGGATGAAAATTGCCAGGCCCGAAGGAGCTTTTTACCTGTTTCCTGATATCAGTGACTATTGTGGACGCAAATATGAAGGGCGATTGATCAGGGATGATAATGATTTTTGCCTTTTCCTGTTGGAAACTGCCCATGTTGCTGCTGTCCCGGGAGAAGCTTTTGGAGCTCCCAGGCATATACGGATATCTTATGCCGCAAGCGATGCAAGATTGACCGAAGCATTTGAACGCATGGGAAAAGCTTTGGGAAAACTCGAATAATCAGGTTAGGAGTGCCGCCTCAAAAATTAAGGGTGATGATATAGATACAATACTACTGAAGGATATTTTTAACCTTGGTTACTAGCTCATCGATAATTACCGGTTTATTTATATAATCTATTGCTCCAATTTCAAGTGAGCTCTTCCTGTCAGCGCTGTCTAATTTAGCTGTCAGCATTATTACGGGTATATCAACGGTTTTGTCACTGGACTTGATCCTTTTCAGTACCTCAATACCATCCATTCTGGGCATCATAATATCAAGTAAAATAAGATCCGGTTTTTCTGATTCTGTCAGTTTAAGTCCCTCCCTGCCGCTAAAGGCAACTATAACTTTGTAGTTTTCTTCCTCAAGGATATTTTGAAGAAGCAGGTTATTAACAGATGAATCATCTATTACAAGTATTTTTTTCTCTTCTCTTGCCATTATAAAAAGTTTAAAAATAAACGGCTAAACTAATGCCGTGTTATAAGTATGTAAAAACAATTTAATGCACTGCTAACATGCAATAAACTCAAAATATTCTATAGCCGGAATCATATAATCATTGATTATCCAAACCTAATGATTTTTTACCAATACCTTTGTTATTTTCCATATAATATTTTCAGCAGTTATATTATGTTTACAATTCGTGTACATTTACTCAACTTTTCTATAATTAATTAATATGGTTGATAAAGATAAGATCAATAATGTGATCCGGTTTTTAAAAAGCGACATCTGGAGGGTGCCTCTGGACGAGCTTTCTCCGGTCAAAGCCTTTTTTATAAGGCAGTTGCAGATTCTTATAGTTGCTGTCAGGGGCCTCAGTGAAGATAAAATATATTTGCGTGCATCGGCACTGACGTTTTTTACTCTCCTCTCCATTGTTCCCATAATTGCCATGGCTTTTGGGATTGCAACCGGCTTCGGACTCGAACAATATCTGGAGGAACAACTTGCAAAAGCTTTTGTTGGCAGGGAAGAGGTACTGGAATGGATCATGGAGTTTTCTCATTCATTGCTTGAAGCAACCAAAGGCGGGTTAATGGCCGGGGTAGGTATCGTGATTCTCTTTTATACTGTGATGAAAGTATTAAATCACATTGAAGAATCGTTCAATGAAATCTGGCAGATAAGCAGGCATCGAAGCTTTTCCAGGAAATTTGCCGACTATTTTTCCATGATGCTGATTGCACCATTTTTTATAATCCTCTCCAATGTTACAACCGTATTTTTATCCACACAAATAGAACAAATTGCAGCACACATGGCTCTCTGGGGCTTATTCAGCCCCGTTCTTTTGACAATTGCAAAATTTGTACCCTATATTCTGGTCTGGATACTATTTACTATCCTCTATATGATTATGCCCAATACCAGGGTTAAATTCGGTTCAGCGCTGGTAGCTGGGATAATTGCTGGCACAATTTTCCAGCTTGTACAATGGGGATACATTTATTTCCAGGTAGGGGTAGCACGTTATGGGGCTATTTACGGGAGTTTTGCAGCTTTGCCCCTTTTACTTTTCTGGATGCAAATCAGCTGGGTAGTCGTCTTATTCGGAGCCGAACTTTCATTTGCCAATCAGAATGTTGAACAATATGAGTATGAGACCGAATCCCTTAATATGAGTATATATAACCGTCGCCTTATCACTCTTTATATTACTCATTTGCTTGTGAAAAATTTCGAATTCGGAAAACCTCCCTATACAGCGAGACAAATAAGCAATGAACTTGAAATTCCCATAAGGCTTGTAAGGGAGATTCTTGATGACCTGTCAGCGATCAATATAGTTACTGAAGCCAGAACTGCATATGCAAAGGAAACAGCTTATCAGCCTGCTATAGATATTAATAAAATAAGTGTAAAATACCTTACTGATAAACTGGACCATAATGGTATGGATGTGCTTGTTGCCAAAAAAACCGATGAAATCGCAAAGCTTCAGGATATTATGGGATCTTTTAGTAGGGCTGTTGAAAAATGTCCGGAAAATATGCTGATAAAGGACATCTGATTTCCGGATCATATATATTCCATGATCCGGCCTGAGATCTGCAAAAGGGAAATCTCAGCCAGCTTGGTTTGATATTGTATAGATAAAAGTCTCTCCTCAGCTTCCAGCAGGCTTTGCTGTACCTCACGCAGTTCAATACCTGCCAATGCACCAAGTCTATATCGTTCAAATGCAATATCCATGTTTTCCCTGGCAGTTTCCAGGTTTTCATATTCCATTTTAAGCAATATGAGGTTGTTTTCATAGGATCTGAATATGGTAACCAGGTCGGCCTTTACTTCCTGCAATACCTGCTGGTAAGAAAGCTCCCTGCTTTCTATCTCTATTTCCGCATTGGCCAGTTCTCTTCGACGGTTAAAACCATCGAAAAGGTTGATGCCTAAAGTAAGACCATAATTACTTCCAAGGGTTTCCTGGCTGGGTACAGTTCCGGCCTGTGATGTATTGACCCTGTATCCATAACCGGCATTTAAATTAACATAGGGGTAAGTACGGGATTCGATAATCTTCCTGTCGTATTCTGATATGGCCTGATTGCCCGAGGAAATAAGCAGGTTCGTATTTTGCTCCACTGTAAGAGTATAGAGTTCTTCATAGGTAAGATTATTGTTCACTATTATTGAAGTATCCGCTGCACCTGTAAGCACCTCGAAGTCGTCAGCCCCGATAAGCTCGTTCAATCTTATCTTCGATGCCCGGAGGACTTCATGCTGTCTTGCAAGCCTTGAGCTGTCAGCATTAAGAAATACTCTTGACTGGAGCATCTGCAGTCGGGATCCCGAACCTATCTGGTATCTTTCCTCGTCAATCCTGTACCTTTCCCTTGACAGGGATACGGCGTACTCCAGGTTGTTCAGCTGCCGGCTCTGCTGGATGAGATTATAATATTCACTTGCCGTTTGTGCTATGAAGCGTTCCAGGGCAAGCCTGGTACTTAATTCTCCCAGGTATTTCAGCTCTTCAAGTCTGCTATAGGTAGTCTTTACCCTGAACCCGCTAAACAGGTTCCAGTGCAAATCCAGTCCTGCATTTGTTGTGGCATTATATATACCGGTACTGCTTCTTGTATGCCTGGTGCTGAGATCAATCACCGGCAAAAACCCGGCATTGCCGCGAGTAAAGTTATTTTCGGTAATCTCCTGACTGTTACGGGCAATTTGCAGGGAATAATTTCTTTCAAGGCCTTCTCTTAAAAATTCACTCAGTTCATATTTTTCCTGTCCACCGACATCTATTATATTAATCAGTATGACCAGGTTAAGCAGCAGCGGTTGAAGTAGCTTCATTTTCTTTTGACTTTGTTTCACTTGATACGTATGTGTAAATTGCCGGCACCACATAAAGGGTAAGGAATGTTGAAACCAGGAGGCCCCCGATCACAGCTACACCCATTGCTATCCTGCTCTGGGCACCTTCACCCAGGCCCAGGGTAAGAGGAGCGATCCCAAGTATGGTGGATATACTTACCATCATGATGGGCCTGAATCTTGCAGCGGCAGCATACTTAATGGCCTCCATTTTTTTCATGCCCGCTCTCTTCCTCTGGTTGGCAAATTCTACCAAAAGAATGCCGTTTTTGGATACAAGCCCTATAAGCATAATTATACCTATCTGACTGAATATATTCATGGTTATATTGAAATACCACATAAATATAAGGGCACCGGTAAGTGCCAGAGGCACCGTCATCATAACAATAAGGGGATCCTTGAAACTCTCAAATTGTGCCGCAAGTACAAGGAAGATTAAAATCAGTGCAAGCACGAAAGCAAAAAGAAGGCTTGATGCGCTTTCGCGGAAATCTTTGGAGTCGCCGGCCAGGGCGGTCCGGAATGTGTCGTCAAGCACCTCGTCGGATATCCTGTCCATTTCATCCAGCGCCAGGCCTATGGTCCACCCGTCAGCCAGTCCCGCAGAAACTGTTGCAGAAACGAATCGGTTGTAACGGTACAGTTGGGGAGGTGCGGTTGCTTCTGTAAGGGTAACAAGATTGTCAAGCTGGATCATTTCTCCGGAGTTGCTTCTTACATAAAGAGACTTAAGGTCCAGTGGTTTGTTCCTGTCTTCCCTCTGCATCTCACCAAGTATCTGGTATTGTTTTCCATTCATGAAAAAATACCCGAATCGTTGTCCGCTTAGAGCAAGTTGAAGTGTTTGACCTATATCCTGTGTGGAAACCCCCATGAGAACGGCTTTTTCCCTGTTCAGATGGATACGCAGCTCAGGTCTTGTAAATTTCAGGTTTACATCGGCCATCTGGAAAGCCGGACTTTCATTTACCTTATCCATAAACTCAGGAAGTACTTCCCTGAGCTTTTCAATGCTTGTGGCCTGGAGTACATACTGCACGGGCAGACCGGACCGGCGTCCGCCGAAAGTTGATTGCTGCATCACCCTGGCCATTCCCCTGGTTTTGTTGCGTGCTTCTGCCGACAGATCCCTGGCAATTTCCATCTGGCTCCTGTCCCGTTCACCGGGAGAGTTTAACAGGACGCGGACAAAGCTCCAGCTGCCCCGTGTTAGTGCCAGTATACCCCTGCGCTCACTCTCGGGAACGACTTCCCTGGCCATTTCTGCTATCTCTTCGTTGTAATCGAGGGACATTTCATAAGTGGCGCCTTCCGGCATGGATATATTGACAATTACCTGGGAACGGTCTTCCAGGGGTGCCATTTCGGAAGGTATAACAACCCAGAGCAGGGCTATCAATACAACAGATCCTCCAATAATAAGGAAAGTAACACGGCGGTTTTCCAGAAACGTACCGAGTGAATTTTGATACTTGTCGTTAAGATTGTTGAAAAACCTTTCGGTGGACTGGTAAAATTTTCCATGTTGTTTTTTTCGAGGCTTCAGTAATTTTGTTGCCAGCATAGGGGTGAAGGAGAGGGCTGCAAAAGATGATATTGCAACTGCACCTGCTATTACTATACTGAATTCCCTGAACAGCCTTCCGGTCATTCCCTCCATAAAAACAATGGGAAAGAAAACGGCTATAAGTGTAATGGTGGTTGCGATAATGGCAAAAAAGATCTCTTTTGAGCCCTCCAGTCCGGCCTGAACCGGTTGCATACCTTTCTCTATCTTGGTGTATATATTCTCCATCATCACAATGGCATCATCAACCACCAGTCCGATTGCAAGGACAATAGCGAGCAAAGTGAGCACATTGATCGAAAAGTCAGCCAGGTACATAATAAAAAATGAACCTATCAGCGAAACCGGAATAACAAGGATTGGTATGAGTGTTGTCCGCCAGTCCCTTAAAAAGAAGAAAATAACCAGTACAACCAGGAAAAATGCTATGAATATTGTATTACGCACTTCGGTTATGGATGAACGGATAAACTGGGTGTTGTCAAATCCGATATCGATAATGACATCATCAGGAAGATCTCTTTCCATCATTGCGAGCCGCCTGTAAACTTCATCGGCAATTTCTATATGATTGGAGCCCGGCTGAGGCACGATTGCCGTTCCCACCATTGGAATGTCATCTCTTTTCATCATTCCCCTTATGTCTTCCGGGCCAAGCTCCGCGCGTCCAACATCGGAAAACCTTACGACCTGGTCGCCAGACTGGTGTATGATCATGTCGTTGAATTCACGGGGACTGGACATCAGTCCGAGTGTCCGAATAGTAAGTTCTGTTGTATTTCCCTCAATACTGCCTGCGGGCAGTTCCACATTTTCTCGCTGTATTGCATTTCTTACATCCAGGGGAGTCAGACCATAACCTGCCAGTTTAACCGGATCAAGCCAGAGCCTCATTGCCCATCGTTTTTCACCCCATATCAGGACTGCACTTACCCCGTCAATGGTCTGTAACTGCTCCTTGATAGTCAGATCTGCTATTTCTGAAAGTTCGAGCAATGATCGTTCTGCACTCTGAACATTAATGAACATTATGGGACTTGCGTCAGCATCTGCCTTGGACACTACAGGCGGATCGGAGTCACGTGGTAATCTGCGCTGTGCCTGGGCAACCTTGTCCCGCACGTCGTTGGCAGCAGTTTCCATATCTACACTGAGCTCAAACTCCACGGTGATATTGCTTCTGCCCTGACTGCTGGTACTGGTTAAGGAGCGGATGCCGGGAACGGCGTTTATAGACTGCTCAAGAGGCTCGGTTATCTGTGTTTCTATAACATCAGAATTGGCACCGGGATATGTTGCCCTCACATTTATTATGGGCGGATCAACACTTGGAAACTCCCGCACACCTAAAAATGTCATGCCTATAACTCCGAAAATAATTATCAGTATTATAAATACTGAAGCAAGTACCGGTCTTTTTATGCTTAAAGATGACAGGCTCATTTTATTTTCTTTTTAGTGGCCGTTTTGGTTATACTGGTAAATTATAACGGGCATGTTTGGCCGGAGCTGCATTACCCCTGAGGTAAGAAGGGTATCACCAAACTCAAGTCCCCTGGTAATCTCAATAAGCGATTCGGTGCGAAGCCCGATTGTTACATATTGAGGTTGGGCATTTCCGGATCGGTAGACAAATACTTTCTCACCCTCCATTTCAGGAATAATAGCCTCTGTGGGAACAGCAATTGCATTATTTGTCTCCGATAACTGGAGGCTAATGCCGGCAAAACGCCCGGGTTGCAATTCTTCATTAGTATTTGGATAGCGTGCTCTCACAATAACAGTGCGTGTTCCCACATCAATTTTAGGTTCAACTGCATAAACCCTGGCATTGAAAGTATCGGCAATACCATCAACCCTGAAATCAATGGGGAAGCCGGGCGCAATCTCACCGGAATAACGTTCGGGTACTGAGAACTCAATTTTCAGTGGCCTGTTTTTTACCAGCCGGGCGATTTTTGTATTAGGATTGACATAGCTACCCTCACTTAAGCGTCTTAGTCCGACAACGCCATCAAAAGGAGCTCTGAGCTCGGTTTCAGCTATCCTTGCTTCAATAAGGGCAATGTCAGCCTCGATTACCTGTAGTTCAGTAACTACCTGGTCATATGCTTCCTGGCTGATAGCATCTCTTTCAAGAAGGCTTCGCTGCCTGAACTCTCTTTGCTCCACCATTCTTTTCTGAGCTTCCAGCTTTTGTAACTGAGCCTGGAGCGGACGGTCATTTATCCTGGCCATGAGCTGACCTTTTTTTACATGGCTGCCTTCATCAAAGTGAATTTCTACAATTCTTCCCGATGTTTCAAAAGAAAGATCTGTTTCTTCATCCGCCATAAGTGTGCCGGTGCTGTTTATCATTTCACTCAGATGCTGGGGAGTAATGACCATACCCTGTACATTAAGGGCCCGCGGACCTTCTTGCCGGGCGGGGTTGCCCGCGAGGGATGAATTACCGCTGTTGCCAAAAAGAGGTTTTATCTTGGGATAAAGAATAACTCCCAGTATAGCTATAGAGATAAATATATAAAAAACTACTCTTGTCTTTTTTCTTGTTGTCATTTAACCTGCAATAATGATTTGTAATATAACTGTTGCAATTTTAATATCATGTTTGAGCTATTATTCCATGAAACCCGCATCAGCCTTCGGCAGACAAAATAACATGAACAAACCATGCGGGTTCCATGGATTGAAAAGTAAAATATCCGAATCATGAATTGGTAACACATTGTTAAACAAATTGCTAACTATACTTTATACGAATGAA
>SLPB01000030.1 GCA_007132225.1 Bacteroidales bacterium
GGAGCGCAGTTTCAAATGCTTCCATTTCCTCTTCTGTAACATCAGGATCCAGCCCCATTTGCCGGGCCTCCAGGATCGTGTTAAAAGTTTCTACGGTAAGGTTGTGTTCTTCAATTTCATCCATCATCAGAGCATGGCTTTCCTGTTGAAGAGGCATTACCTCCAGGGCTGCTTTCACAAAATTTTCGAGTTCATCATCAGTGAAATCTGGAGTCTCCTGAGCCGGTGGTTGCTGTGCGAAGAGAGCTGATGAAGCAAAAAATAAAGATAGCATCAATAAGCTGAAGGTTCTTTTTAGAGAATTTAGATTTTCAAAGTACATAATACTAAGTATTTAATTTAACATTGGATTTAGTTTTATGACAATCTTTTGCCAAAACCATGCCAATTAATATATCTGGATATCAATCTTTGCATTATCTGTAAGTGACATATTTTCAGATGTACGTTATATGCACAGTCTCTTTCGATGTGTGGAATTTTTCTACGTTAACGGCATGTACATAAGTGATTTTCCGAGAAACTTTTTTTGCAGCTTCGCCATCTGTTGCGCAGCCGACTCCCGTTTTTTCGCGTGAACCAGTTCTGGTGGGTTGAGTTTGGCTGGGTTCGGGGTTACATAAAATAAAATGATTATTGAAAATTTGCACATATGCAAAATAAAACAAAAAGAAGGTTTTACAGGTTTGCAAAATTGTATGATGTTTTCGAATGGCCTTTTTATTTCAGCCATCCTTTTTTTATTGCAACCGTCCTTTTACACACCAGAAGGAGAGATAATAAAGGCGGTAGATAATCCGGGTTTACAGGAATGATTTTTGCCGGTGCTTTACTGCATCACTGGGTTTTTAACGTATCATTGACTATCGTACTTTACCTTAACAGAAAAATAACAGTTTTAGTTTTATCCTGAAATCTTATTGAGCGCTTACATAGTATAATAGTTATCGTAAATATTTTTTAAACCGGGTTTTATGGAATTGGATAAAAGAAACCTTTACAACATGCCATGGTCCATTAATGAGAGTCCGTTAGGCTGGCTGGAAGTGACTGATATTTGTAATATTAATTGCAGGGGCTGCTATCGCAGAAACAGGACAGGGCATAAACCAATCAATAAACTCAGGGAAGAGGTGCTGTTTTTAAAGAAGTGGCGCAATCCCGATTCCATTGCAATTGCCGGAGGTGAACCAACTCTTCATCCGGATATTCTTGATCTTATAAAGTTTATCAGTGAGAACGGAATGAAGTCGCTGATAATAACAAATGGTAATGGATTAACCGAAAAGAGACTGACAGAGCTCGGGGCCGCCGGCCTCACCGGTTTGAGTTTTAATATTAATGCCACCCAGGAGCGGCCGGAATTCAAAGATGCGGGAATTGCCAGCAGGGAAACCCTGGATAAGATAAGGCTGAAATATGCCAAAATGGTAGCAAATGCAGGTGGTTTGACGACAGGATTTAAAATTGTAGTTGACAACCAGACTATAAAAGATGTTCCGGGTTTCGTGCAATGGGCTATCAATAATTCAGGGCTGATCAACAGTATAACATTGGTTACTTTGAGAGGGTTGCCTGTTAGCGGGGAATTTGAATATTTTACCGACGGAAAAAAAATTGATATAAATACAAAAAGTCTTGGATATGCCATCAGTGCCGGGGAAAAAGATAAGATTAGTGTTACCTCAGGTGATATTTATAAGGTAATCAAGGAACATTTTCCTGAATATGATGCCAATTCTTACCTTGGCGGAACTGCCGATCATACATCATTCAAATGGCTGCTGGGAAACATCATTTTGAATTCAAGGTTGAAAATGTTTGGGTCATACGGGAAAAAGAGCATGGAGATAATTCAGACCTTCTATCATTTAAAATACGGGTCATATCTTCTCCATATGAAGAAACGTAAATCTGGCAGGAAGATATTTTTTCTGGCTCTTTTTGACAAAACCCTCAGAAAAACCTTTTATAAATTCCTGAAATATGTTTTTGTTAACCCTTTCAGACTTTTTTACCGGATCAATATATTAAATATTGCTGTTTTACAGGCTCCTGATGTTTTACCTGACGGATCTTGTGATATGTGTGAGAGCTGCCCTGACCTGTGTATATATGAGGGAAAGCTTGTGCCTTCCTGCAGGCTGGACGAATATATTCAATATGGGGGACTCCTGCGTGTCTATAAGAGTAATTAAAAATATAAATGGTATTGGTGAATTTACTCTAAAATCATCTAATTGAACTCTTTGTCATATTTCCCTTCCTTTTTCATATGATATTAAGTTAAGTTTTTTACTTAATTTAACGTCCACTTTAAGGGAGCAATTTCAAAACCAGTTTGTTATAAGTCTCAACTAGTTTGTTTAACACTTAAAAAAGTAAAACAAAAATTAGAGAAAGTGATGTGTTAAGGACTATAGGGGAAGGGTAAGCAGACGGCCGGGAAGAATGACAGGTGATAAAAGAGCTATGGCATATCAGAGAGAACAAATATTCAGGAAACTAATTCATCTCTTTACAGGTTTGACGATATGGTTACTCAGCTATATTTTAGAAAAAGATATTTTATTGTACCTGATTTTAGCCGGCACCCTTTTCTCTTTTTTAACCTTCAATTACAGGAAATTTTATTTATTGCATAAAACTGAAGACAATAGTCTGGGAACCTTATTTTATCCACTGGGTATTTTATCTGCATATTTGATTACCTGGAACCTGCCCTCATATTATTTTCTATCCTCCCTGCTGGTGCTTTCCATTTCTGATACACTTGCAAATTTTTCTGGCCATATACAGAATGGCAATAGGTGGATACGGATGTTCCATGATAAAAAAAGTATTTACGGAATTATTGTGTACACTTTTTCTGCATATTTGATTCTTTATCTTTTATTGCCTGATTTTTTGGGGTTAAATATCCTGTTTGTTGTTTTTGTTTTATTATGGGCGATAATTTTTGAAACTGCATCTATGCGGGGCTCTGATAATTTCACTATTCCTGCCGGGCTTGCAATGCTTTTCTTCCTGACTTATCATTTTGAGGTCAGCTATCTTCTTTTGGTGTCTGTTACTGTTGGTTTAGCGGCAGGATGCTTTTTGTTATTTAAATTGAATATTCTTACCCGCAAGGGAAGTTTTGCTGCCTTTTTACTGGGTTTTTACCTTGCCGGCATAGGAGGCTGGAACTGGTTGCTGACTGTCTTGCTCTTCTTCTTTAGCTCTGCCGCTTTTACAAAATTACACCATGCAAAACAACGCGTGAAGGATATACCCACAGTCCGCAATGCCTGGCAGGTTATTGCCAATATAATCTGGGCAGCCATCAGTCTCGCCATTTTTTTATTTACCCTGAATGAAATATTTATACTATTTTTTATCGCTTTCGTATCGGCAGTGACTGCCGATACCTGGGCAAGTGAAATCGGCCCTTTGCTTAATAAAAGATGCATTTCTCTGTCACAAATGCGCATGGTCCCTGCCGGAACAAATGGTGGTATTTCTTTTTTCGGAAGCCTGGCCGCACTGACCGGTGCAATTGTTGTTTCAACATCATCATATTACATCTTTTTCGGTAATTGGAATTGGGCTGTTATTGCAATTCTTAGTATATCTGCTTTTATGGCCTGCTTTGCTGATTCCCTGCTTGGAACTTTTTTTGAAAGTAAATTACTTCGTATGAATTATTTCAAGAACCAAAAGACATCAGAGTCCATTACTCCCAATGATCTGGTAAATATTATCGGCTCTGGTACCGCCTCTTTTTTTTACATTTTATTAATATGTATTTTCCAGTAAGCGACAGATATCATAAGATCGTTTGCCTTTAAGTTTGATCAAAATGTCATAACATCTTTTTTACATCTGACTTTGATCTAAACAGCATATGATATATGCCAGGTAAACCTTATGAGGTATCAGTGGTCACACAAAAATATAGATGAGGAAACCGGTGATCATCAAAAAGGAAAACGCTACATGGATAAGCACTGTAAGTTTAGCACCCTGCTTTAATAAATCAGGGTTGTCATGATTTTTGAATATTATACCCGCAGCTTTTGGAAAAATGAAAAGGTAAGGTGCAAGTGCAACAAGGAAAATCCATGAATTGCCCGGGAAATATATGGACAATAGAATTACGTTTGCAATTATTCCTAATTGCACAACCAGGTAAAGAACTGATGTAAACCTTGTGCCCATGCGTGATGCCACACCGTGTTTACCTCCGGCCCGGTCTGCATCCAGGTCAATCATCTGGCCTGCCAGCAATATGGATGAGGTGCTTAACCCCGTAACGGGCATCAACAGCCAAACCAGAGGATGAAAACCCAGATTCTGACTAATGGTGGCTATAAGTACAGCCATTGGACCAAAAGCGAACCAGACGGAAAATTCGCCACAACCCCTGTAAGAAAGCTTAAATGGTGGCGCTGTATAGTATTTGCTAAAAAAGGCTGAGAGCAGAAACAGTCCCCACAGAATGGGCCAGAGCGTTTTATTTATAAGTGGCATGAGAGCTATGGTTCCCGCAAGCGCCACAACCAAACCGGTTCGGGCCAGAAGATACATCTTACCCATAAGTTCAGGATTATCAAGCAATACACCTGAACCCCCGCTGGATTCATTGCGGTGTACATTCACCTTGTCTGTTCCCTGTATGGTATCATAAATATCGTTATATACATTTGTGGCGACATGCAATCCAATACCTGTAACCAAAACAATCATGAAATTAAGCAACTCCAGTGTTTCTCTCAGATGAACAGCCAATAGTGTTCCTAATATTATCGGAGCGATAATGGAGGTCAGAAAATGAGCCCTTATCATTTTTGCAATTCCGGGTTGATTTTTCATAAACCTGTTAATTTTATGTTCAAATGTAAATTTAGAATAAAACGATATATGCAAATGAAGTTTCTTTGTTAAATGTGAAAGAAAAGTTCACATAAGCTGGAAAATACTATTTATGATACACTATTTCCCTGTCATTACCCGGGGTGAAATTATTCTCCGAACTTTTCCCGAAATTGTTTGTTTGTCTTTTATAGCCTCCACTTCCTGTAAACTTGCCGCTAATCTTGTTAACTGCATGAAAGTTGAAGTTACATGTAGTGAAAATGACTTGCAGGATATTCTCAATTACCTAATAAACTGCCAACTAAATTTTATAACAATGGAACTAAACAAATACAGCCGCACCATTACACAGGATGAAAGTCTGCCTGCAGCACAGGCTATGTTATATGCTATCGGTATGGATGAGAATGACCTGAAGAAAGCCCAGGTAGGTATTGTAAGTACAGGATTTCAAGGAAATCCATGCAACATGCACCTTAATGATCTGGCCTCGGAGGTGAAAAAGGAGGTCGATATCCAGGAAGATCTGTACGGACTTATTTTCCATACTATCGGCGTTAGCGATGGTATTACCAATGGCACTGAAGGAATGAAATACTCCCTTCCTTCCCGTGAAATCATAGCCGATTCAATTGAAACGGTAGTCAGTGCCCAATTTTACGACGCGGTTATTCCCATTGTCGGTTGTGACAAGAACATGCCCGGTGCAATGATAGCCCTCGGACGACTGAACAGGCCGGCAATATTAATGTATGGCGGCACAGTGAAAAAAGGCAGGTGGCAAAACCGCGACCTTAATATAGTTACTGCATTTGAGGCTTATGGTGAAAGGGCTGCAGGCAAGATTTCCGACTTTGATTATAAGGGCATTATCAAACACAGTATTCCCGGAGCAGGTGCCTGCGGCGGAATGTACACTGCAAACTCAATAGCCTCCGCAATAGAGTGTATGGGCATGAGCCTGCCCTATACTTCTTCCAATCCTGCGCTGGGCGGACATAAACAGAAGGAGTCAAAATTGATGGGAAAAGCAATAAAGGTTGTCCTGGAAAGGGATATTAAACCCCGGGATATAATGACCAGGAAAGCTATTGAAAATGCCATCACACTGATTATGGCTTTGGGCGGTTCAACAAATGTGGTAATACACCTGCTGGCCATGGCCCGTTCGGTTGATGTTGAGCTTAGCATTGATGACTTTCAGGATATTAGCAACAGGACACCTTATCTGGCCGATTTAAAGCCCAGCGGCAAGTATCTTATGGAAGATCTGCATGAAGCCGGTGGTATTCCGGCGGTAATGAAATTACTTTTGAAAGAAAACTTACTGGATGGCAATTGTTTGACGGTAACCGGCAAGACGGTAGGTGAAAATCTTGAAGGGATCCATGACCTGGGAAAAGGACAGTCGATCATTCATCCGGTACATAATCCCATTAAAAAAAATGGGC
The DNA here is from genome assembly GCA_007132225.1 of Bacteroidales bacterium. Taxonomy (GTDB): domain Bacteria; phylum Bacteroidota; class Bacteroidia; order Bacteroidales; family PUMT01; genus PXAP01. The sequence goes on from SLPB01000030.1 coordinate 6,309, forward strand.
ACATACAGATACTTTATGGTAATCTGGCCGAGCAGGGTGCCGTTGCCAAGATCACGGGCAAAGAAGGAGAATTGTTCAGTGGCCCGGCCAGGGTTTTTGAAGATGAGCATTCGGCAAGTGAAGGGATCAGTACAATTGTCAAACGGGGTGAGGTAATTGTGATCCGCAACAACGGACCAAGGGGGGCACCCGGAATGCCGGAAATGCTTAAGCCTACCGGTGCAGTGATTGGAGCCGGCCTGGGTAAGGATGTCGCCCTCATCACTGATGGCAGGTTCTCAGGTGGTTCACACGGTTTTGTTGTCGGTCATATCACACCTGAGGCTTATGACGGGGGACTAATAGGGCTTATCAGGGACGGGGATATTATAACCATTGACATTACCAGGAACCGCATAGACGCTGACCTTACAGAAAAGGAGATTGAAGACCGGAGAAAGGACTGGCAGCCGCTGTTTACAAAACCCCTTACCGGAATTCTGAAAAAGTACAGGAACTCGGTATCTTCGGCATCGAACGGTTGTGTTACGGATGAGTTTGAATAAACAACGGTATTATGTTACTGTAGAAACACCTGTATTTTTACAGTAATGAAAATTCTTTCCGGTCACCCTTACGCAGAGTAAATAACTCATCATTAATATTTATAGTTATTTCATCTGCCCAGCCACCATCACTGATTATTCTCAGGGTTTTTTTATTTACCTCAATCTTAATCCAATGACTTCTGTATCGCAACCGGGTACAGATCTTTTGGAGCTTTTCGGGAATAACAGGATTAAATTTCAGTACATCCTGCTGAATCTCCAGTCCCAGGTAGCACCTTTGTATTAAATCCACAGTTCCGGCCATTGCTCCTAAATGGATTCCTTCTGGAGTAGTGCCTCCCTGGATATCTTGAAAATCGCTCATTAGAGCTTCCCGGAAATGATTCCAGCTTTTTTTGCGGTTTGAACGGGCAGTTACCCAGGAATGTACCAGCTTGCTGAGTGTGGATCCGTGTGAAGAAAGTTTTTCATGGTGGGAGATGTTTTTTGGAATGAAATCTTTATCCAGTTTATACCCGGATTTTATCAACAGGCGGTTTAGTTCATCACTTGAGAGAAGATAAAACAACATTAAAACATCTGCCTGTTTATTTGCTTTGTATCTGTTCACATCGTCATCTTCGCTCTCAAGGATTCTGTCCAGGCGTAATACTTTTCCATATTTCTTATGGTACTCCTCCCAGTCCAGCTCTTTGAGCTGATCAAAGCCTTCAAATTGATCAATAATATTTTTTTCAATAACAGGAATAAACATTCCTTTGGTTATCCTGTCCCAGCGATCCAGGTCTTCATGATTGATATTTAACCTTGTAAGCAGCTCACCTCGCCGGCCCTGGTTCAAAATATCCAGTATTTTGAAGGCATGATCAAGAACCCATAAAGTCATAATATTTGTATAGGAATTATTGTTTATACCAGGCTGATCTGATCCGGGATACCGTGTATGATATTCATCCGGCCCTACTACTCCTTTAATTTCATATTTCTTTCTTTTTTCATTATAGGTTGTTTTGCTGCACCAGAATTTTGCTATTTGCAGAAATAATTCGGCACCAAAAAATGACAGGAACTCCTTGTCCCTGCTCACCTGGTAATACTGCCATACATTATGGGCTATTGCAGCATTAACATGCCGCTGCAAGTGCGTATCATCCGGGATCCATCTTCCCGATTGCGGATTAAGATGAATGACCTGACTCTCTTCCCTGCCATTGCTTCCGCTCTGCCAGGGGAACATGGCGCCCTTGTAGGAAGCTTCCTTTGCCATATGTTCAGCTTCGGGAAGTCTGCGATAACGGTAATTGATAAGTTCCCTGGAGATTTCCGGCACCCTGAAATTCAAAAATGGAAATATGAATAATTCATCCCAAAGAATATGACCCCGGTAAGCTTCTCCATGTAATCCCCTCGAAGGTACACCCACATCAAGATCGATTGTATTTTTGGATGCTGTCTGCATCAGATGAAAAATGTGAAGCCTTAATACCAGCTGATCTTTTTCCTGACCATCCATGGTAATATCCACCCTGTGCCAGATACGTTTCCAAGCGGACTGATGCGAAGACAGCATCTGATCAAATTGTTCAGCTCTGTCAATGGAGGTGGCGGCTTCAGCAAAAGGTTCGGAAATCGCATTATCCCTTGAAGTATATATAGCCACTATTTTCTCTATTGCCACTTTTTTATTTTGATATGCATGGAAAGTGATCTGTTGCTCAATGTATCCGTCTTTCTGATGAGTTTCCCGGTTTACTGCAGTTTGCTGTCCATCAATAAAAACATTGGTGCAGGCCGCCTGCGACATCCTGATTCTGGATTGTTTGGTTTCTACATTAAGATAAATGCCATCTTCACCTAGCTGCCCCTGGTCAAGGGGATTTAAATGATCCTGGTTCAAATCACTGTACCGGGCTACATTGTTGTTAATGACTGTGCCATCCAGAGCTGTTTTTACAATTATGTTCCCGGACCAGTTTTTCGGGGTTAAGTGCCATTGGATAGCTGCATAATGCCGGTCGTTGATATGCACCAGTCTCCGGGATTCAAGAAAAGTTTCCCTGCCATCATTGTCTTTTACAAGTACCTTACGTATCAATATTCCTTTTTCCAGATCCAGTATCTTTTGATATTCCAGTATATCAAACTCATCCAGATTCAACCAATTTCCATCTACAGGCCTGAAACTTAAAATAAGCCAGTTAGGCCAGTTAACAAAATCCTCGTTTTCAATAATTTTTCCTGACACCTCTGACTCCATGCGGTTGAATCCACCGGCCAGGTATGTGCCCGGGTAATGAATGTCATCATCATGGGATTCTTCTGCAGCTCCCCTGGCCGCTATATAGCCATTTCCCAAAACACAAAGTGCTTCTTGTTTTGGTTCTTCTTTGGGATCATAACTCTCATAATTTATTTTCCAGCAATCCATATTTAAATTTTATTTGAAAAATTCCTGCAACCTTAACCAATTTAACTCCCAACATCATATATGCTTTCCATCAGGATCCGATAGATGAGAATTCCAAAATGCAGTAATGTCAGGATAGCATAAGGGAAATGCAGAAACGAGCTTTATAATTACCAGTTGTCAACTTACAGATCTGATAATTGTCCGTGTGCCTGATTGATTAAACAAAAAGCCATGTGAAAAAGCATGAACGGGCTGTTTTAATTGCAATTAATTTTGATTTTCCAGGGCCTTGAAGATTAAATTGAAAAGATCTCCTTCGCCAAATTCAATCTGCTCTAAATATTGAGATTCAATTTTGTATATTTTTACTTTATCATCAACCAGCTCAATATGTATTTTATCGATATTAGTCCGGAACCATTCAAAAATATGGTTGGAAGAAGGTAAGGCAGCAATCAGGATATAATACTTTTTAACTTTCTGTAAAGTTTTCTTCTGCACCTTCAAATATTGTTCAGGATATTGATCAATATTATTTATATGCTGGTAAAACTTTTTTTCAATTTTCCTGAGTAGAAGCTGCTTGGATTTTTCCAGTGTGATCATTGGTATAAGAATTTTAAAAGGAGATCATAATAATAATTAAAATCAAAATTTCATTAATCCCTTTTGATTATACTCCCCGAAAAACAAATAAGATTTATAAAGCTATTAACCAATATCATGACAAAGGCTAGTTATTCTTAAATCAAAATATATACCATTTATTTCTGAGATTTTGTGGCAAATCAGGTTAGGATTCAGGGTGGTATTCAGGTTAGTATATGGTGGGTATCTTAATTTTCACGCCATTCAGGCTGGGAAAATGCATTATTACGCATAATGATAGGATCGACTTTATAAAAATATTTTTAGATGAACTGAAGGAAATTTTTAAATAAAAATGGTTGTTTGAGCAAAATTAACCCGATTTTGTGGAAATTTGTCACGATTTTTCTTCCGGCACTGACCTTGCCCGGGTAAAAAATTTGCCGGAACCTCTTTATGAACCCCCGAGGAGGTAGTTTTATCCAGTAACGAATAGTTTGGCATTTTTACAGTACTTGCAGTAATTGTCATTATAATGGAGATTTAGACATGTACTCCATGCTTTCTTTGGATCATATTTACTCCCTGCTTTCTCCGGATATTGTTTTCAGAATGGAGACTCTTTGGCATAGAATTAGCCTCTTTTCCGAAATAAAACTCATCCTTATGGAAAAATGGAAAATAGAACAAAAAGACCTGTTTAATCCTTATAATTTCGAAAAATTAAAATTCGAGACCACCGATGATCTGGATGATATGACAGATTCAGTGGGACAGGAACGTGCTTACCGTGCCATGAAGTTCGGGTTCAATATCAAGCAGAAAGGATTCAATATCTATGCTATGGGTCCGAGTGGATCCGGAAAATATGCTGCCATTAACGAGTTTCTGAACAAAAAAGCCTCAGATGAGGAAGTGCCAGGTGAGTGGTGTTATGTGAATAATTTTGAAGAATCTCACCGGCCTCTTTATTTGAAATTCCCACCAGGGCGGGCAAAGGAATTTAAAAAGGATAACGATCATACATTGGAAGATCTTAAAGGGGCGATATATTCTGCTTTTGACAGTGAAGAATACCGCCAGAAGCGTCAGGAAATTGAAGATGAACTCAAGAAAAAGCAGCAACAGGAATTGTCTGATTTACGGGAAAAAGCTGAGAAGGAAGATATATCGCTGATGGAAACTCCTGCCGGGATAGCATTTGCTCCCATTAAAAAAGGTAAGGTGTTAATGCCTGACCAAATCAGCCAATTACCAGAAGATGAACGTAAAGAGATAGAGGGAAAGGTGCACAAATTTCAAAATGAATTTGGCAAGTCTATTCAACAACAGCCTAAATGGCAGAGGGAGGCACAGAATAAAATAAGGGAACTTAGCCGGGAGGTGATTAGGACCACAGTTGTTTCACTATTTGATGATCTGAAAAAAAAGTATGAGGATCTACCTGAAGTTATCAGTCACCTTGATGCTGTAATTGATGATCTTATTGACCATGCTGAGCAGTTTCACCAGTCCAGGGAAAAGGAGCAACAACCTGTAATTATGCCCGGCATTCAACAACCGGATCAGACCGAAGCTATTTTTCACCGGTATAAAATCAATATTCTGGTCGATCACAGTAAGGCAAAGGGAGCTCCTGTCGTTTATGAAGACGATCCAGCTTTTCAAAACCTGGTGGGACGCATAGAGCATATTGCTCAGATGGGTGCCCTTACCACAGATTTTACGCACATTAAACCAGGTGCCCTGCATCGGGCAAACGGTGGTTATCTTATACTCGATGCGGAAAAAGTTCTAATGCAGCCCCATGCATGGGAAGGTTTGAAGCGTTGTCTTAAGGCTGGTGAAATACAAACAGAGAGTCTTGGTCAGGCTCTGAATTTAATGTCTACCGTTTCTCTTGAGCCGTATCCTGTCCCATTAAAAATTAAAGTAGTTCTTATTGGCGAAAGACTGATATATTATCTTCTTTATCAGCTTGATAAAGAATTTGCCGATTTCTTTAAAGTAGCGGCGGACTTTGAAGAGAATATTGATCGTAATATTGAATCAACTTCCCTTTACGCCAGTTGGGTGGCTACACTCGTCCGCCGCGACAAACTGAAGGCTTTTGATAAAAATGCTGTCGGCAGAGTAGTTGAACAGGCATCCCGTATTTCTGGAGATGCTGAAAAGATATCTATACAGATGCGTGATTTGACTGATCTTTTGCAGGAGGCTGATTATTGGGCAAGTGAAGAAGGAAGGGATGTTGTATCTGATGCGGATGTACAGCATGCAATTGATGCCCGCATATCCCGGGCTGACCGTATCCGGAGCCGGTTCAGGGAAGAGGTCGAAAAAGGGCGCTTGCTTATTGATACCGAAGGAGAAGAAATTGGACAGGTTAATGGTCTATCAGTGCTGAATGTAGGTGAGGTTGTTTTTGGCAATCCAACCAGAATCACTGCCCGGGTCAGGGTTGGGCAATCGAAAGTTGTAGATATTGAAAGGGAAGCAAAACTTGGAGGTTCTATTCATTCCAAAGGAATTCTGATCATGAGCGGCTTTATTGCCGGAAGGTATTTGCCTCAGCAACCTCTCTCCATGCTGGCCAGCATGGTATTCGAACAAAGTTACACTGAGGTTGAAGGAGACAGTGCTTCATCCGCCGAACTCTATGCCTTGCTATCTGCACTGGCCCAGGTTCCGGTTCAGCAGCAGATTGCCGTGACGGGTTCTGTAAACCAGAACGGGCAGGTACAGGCTGTGGGTGGTGTTAATCATAAAATCGAGGGATTCTTTGAGGTTTGCAAACAGCGGGGGCTAACCGGACAACAGGGCGTGTTAATACCCGCATCAAATAAAGGGCAATTGATGCTTCGTCACGATGTGCTCGAAGCAACTGAAAAGGGGAAGTTCCATATTTATGCGGTTTCTCATGTAGATGAGGGAATTGAAGTTCTTACCGGAATGCCTGCGGGCGAACGAAATGAAAACGGAGAATATCCTGAAGGAACGATAAACCAAAAAGTTGAGGAGCGGCTCAAATTATTTGCCCGGTCAGCAAAAGAGTTTTTACAACCTGAAAGCGGTGAGAATTCATAAATGGTTTTAAATACTAAAGCACCTCATCATTATTACAATGTGCTTTAATAATAGTTTAAACTATTTACTTTTTCAGATCAGGATTAATTCATCAAACTTTTACTACCGAATTATACTGATCCGGGAAATTAGCAGGTGCCAGATCATCAGCTTTTAAATCGGTTTCCCAAACGTTTCCATTCAGAAGATACCTGAACTGGTAATCTTTTTTAGCAGGCAGATCCAGCGAGAGTGCAAAATGGCCGTTCTTTCTTCTTTTCATTGGATTAGCAGAGGTATCCCAGTCATTAAAATCTCCAACCACATTTGCTGTTTCTGCTGTTTTTGAAAGGCCAGGAGGTAGTGTAAATGTTACCCTGCATACCTCATTGTCAGATAAATACTTTTTTGTAATTCCCATCAGATTTTTTTTAGTTAATTAATACTACAGTAAACACAAAATACGATTTTTATCGGATATAATTATCACTTTTTATTGATTGTAGATTATTATCCCATTATGTGAGAAAATTTACCACATTTAAATTTGCCTGACAACTTATGATAAATGAGTATTTGCAGATGTGAGGTCTGAAAATTCGAATGCAGCAGGTATGTAATCTGTCCCTTTTTATTGTTCTTCAATCTCTGGCAGCTCGCCGGGTTCCGGGAGTTCTTGCGGTTCCGGGAGTTCTTCGGGGCCAGGAATTTCTTCCAGCTCCTGGAGCTTATCGGGATCCGGTATATCCAAAGCATCCACCTTGTCAGCTGGTTGTGTGGTATCTGCGGGCCCCAGTGTGTCGGCAGTATCCTGTATTTCATCAGGTTCTGTGACACTCCGGCAGCCGGTGATAAACATGATTAATATAACAAACACTGATATTTTGACCATAAGTGCAGGATTTAAATTTTCATAATTTCCTCTGATAGTATATTATTCAATTTGTATTCCATTATCTTCTGTTACTCCCTGCCCGGTTAAGGACTGTTTGAAAATATGCCCGGATAATGAACTAATATTCTCATTCCAGGTGGATTTAAGTTCTGATGGATGAGATTGGTTTTTTTGGAAATTCCAATTCACTTAATAGGAGGGGGGAAATAAATGCAGATTTTTTTCGGTTTCCCCTGTTTCGGGAGGACCGTAGAAAAGTACCGTACGACCTGTTTTGAAGTGCCTTTGCATGCTCCACAGTCCTGGTAATAACCTCCAGGGTGTTTCGCTTCTCCTTAGTTCGTTTATCTGCTTACTTGTACTCTCATTGAGTACAATAGAATGATCATCTACCGCAGTGGAAATCTTGTAAGCTGGCCCATCCATTGTAAAGTTATCAGACAGTTCCATAATTTAATTTAAAGATAAGAATAAAAATATAACAGCAGATAAAAGTATAAGTTACGGCACTGATAAAAAAAAGAACAATATGTCTCTCCATTTTTTAAATCCGGGTTTTTACTGTGGAAGAAAATTGGTAATTTTGGTATCGAGTACCTTAAATTATATGTAACTGTTCATAATCTGAGAAAATGGAAAAAACAGAAATGGAATTTCCGCATCAGGGGAAAACATTAACCGCAATATATCCTTTTTTTGGCCCTGCTAATTCAAAAACATTACTCACTATTATTAAACAGGAAAGAGCTGCCGAACCAACATTTCCCGAATTGACTTCTTTTGTTCATCACTATTATAATGGAGAAGGACCCCGGTCTGAAAAAATCAGTGAGATAATGAATACAAAATATTTTGTGGGATATACCGGGGTCCTCTATCTGCCGAGGAAAAAAGAAGTCTATTTTATAGATTATCCTTCATTCGACAGGGGATCGGTGGTTGATGCAGATGACCTTTTAAGGAGACTTAAATTGAACGAAGATCGTATCAAAGTTCCTCTTGAAAACATAGAAACAGGATCTATACCCTGGAACAAAATAGCCAAAAACCCCTTTTTTATTGCCGTGAGCGGAGGAGAGGAAGGTGCTGAAAAACTTGCAGAAATAGCATCTAAACACTCTGATAAAAAAGGTCACATTTTTGTTCCCCAATTATCCAATTTTACGAGCCCCCAGGCAAGAATCTCTTTGTTATACTCCTACCAGGGGGGGAAGAGCCTTACCGTAACTCTAAATGGATCAGGCTTTAGTACCAATAGCTACGCTATGGGATTGGTTAAATAAAGGGTTAAGCTTCTTTGTATTCCGGCTTAGGTGCGGCTATACGAAATTACGGACTACTATAAGTGGTGTATTTGCATCTCCGCTACCCGAAATAAGATCGGCCAGGGAAGATACAAGATTTTCTATCTTTCTCGGTGTTGTTCCTTGCGCACTAAATCCTTGTTTGTCCTGTTTTTCAAGAAAGTTTTTTTTCTCTTCTTCAATAATTGTTTCAATTTCTTCTTTGGATTTACCTTCATTATGCAGTTTTTGCATAAGATATTTGGTTTTTACACCAATTCTGTTCCTGTTCTTTATGCCGGGCGTACAGCCAAAACATGATACCGGGTCCGCAAGTTCAAATATTCCTGATTCCGGGTCTTTGTATGCTCCGTCTCCATTAATGATCACTTCAATATTCTTATTAAATTCAGTGATTACCATTTTCTGGATATCTTTACAAACACCATCTGAATTTCTGGGCATTAATTTTAACTGTTCATTTACCGGATCCAATAGATTCGAACCTAAAAGGCCGAATTCTGAGTGAACCTCATTTTCAGGGTCTGAATAAATATCCTGCAGGGTAATAACATTTTTATAACCTGTTTCCCTGATATCTTCCAGGACTTCATTTCTTCCGTGAACATTACTGACAATTATGGCATCCGGGTTTTTATTTATGATATGCCCGAAGGAATTGTCCAGGAATATCTCGACATCACTGCCGGTTTCTTTAACAATTGCCTCGTAATAATCAATATAATCCATGCCTGTTTCCGGGTGAAACAACCTGTCTTTTCCAAGTTCACTCAGCGTGATTATATCAGCAAGACACTTGTTGATTTTTTTTAATGTTTTTTTTGTAATGACGGGATTGCCCTGTTCATCATCAGTAAACCTCAATTGAACAATGACTTTGCCTTCAGGAACAGCTTTTGCAATTGCTTTTAACATCATTGAAAAACGATTCCTTGATAAAATCGGGTGAATTACCCCTACAGTTGAATTTCTCCGAAGGTTTAACCTGGATTTTATTTCGGCAGAGACATCATCCAGGGTAACAACATTTCGTTGTGATATAGCTACAACTGATTCGGTAACGCACAGGATATCATTATCCCTGATTATATCCGGATTTTTTGTAATTGTTCTTTTAATAACTTCAACAATACTATCATCGGAAGTTATGATTCCTGTTTTAACGCCAAAAGCAACGACTCCTGTGACTGTATCTGGTAAATACATTTGTAGGCTCTCCAGAATTTAAGTTATTATATATAGCAGAATTCTTTGATCATTTGAAATTTTCAAAGCAGCGCAAAATAAATAAAACATCTCAATAAATAAAACATCTCATTATTTTCCCTGTTAAAAGTCAGGACCTGGTTAGTGCCGCAATGATTTATTTTCTTTAACCAGGACCGCTGATGGTTATCCCGGGATTAACCCTCAGGTACTAACGGTATTCATTTATTGCATTATCGGTCATAAAATGCAACCGGTTGAAGATGTTTGCATCGCTCATTCCGCTGTCATAATCAATGAAGAGTAAATTAAGTGAGGGAAACAGCTGCCGTGTGCGTTTTTCAATACCTTTTGAGACTATATGATTTGCTATGCATCCAAATGGCTGAAGGCTGACCACGTTATTTACACCCATTCCGGCGAACCGGATAAACTCTGCAGGTATACGCCATCCTTCACCGAACTGGGCATTCAGGTTGATAATTTCGGATGCTTTGGCAGCATCTTCATGTGGGTTTCCCAATGGATGAATGTAGGGGAAACTACTTACCTGTGATTCCATTTTGCGGATAATACCATACATATATTTCTCGGCCAATCTCACAATAGGACCGGGAATGCTGCTTTTGCATATATTACCTGACACACGGGCCTTATAATTGGGGAATGCATCGGTAAAGAAATCGCTCAGTGGAGGTACACGAGGTTCTATTCCCTGGCTAATAAGCCAGCTTACAATGTTCTTGTTTCCGTAATTATTGTACTTTACAAAGATCTCCCCCACGATTCCTATTGCAGGTATGGGCTTAAGGTTGATTATCCCCCTGAAGTCCCCGGCGGCTTGCCGTCCAAGATCAAATAGCTGCTCAGGCTTATTATCATAAAGCGCCCTGATGGCAAGTTCAAGGTATTTGGCTTTTAATTTTTCTGCGGCTCCTTTTGTAACCTCTCGTGGCGCTGATGAATAATACATCTGTGACAATGAATCAGCATACGCAAGGCTGGTGATTACCGCTTTTGATAATTGAAGCCATTTAATTTTAAATCCTGGCTGGGGATTAATTGTTCCTCCTCCCATTGATA
>SLPB01000169.1 GCA_007132225.1 Bacteroidales bacterium
AATATACATTACCTTCTGCATCTGGTGCCGGTCCCTCGGTAAATGAAAAACCGTCGCCAAGCAATTCAAGTTCTGCGCCATCTGCAATAATCTTGTTTTTGTCCATAATCTGGGCTTTTACTGAAATTAAGGGGAAGATAAGTAATACACTGATTGTAAGCGCAACCACAAGTCCCGGACAGGCAAGTTTAATTTTGTCCGCAATAATCCGTTCAGCAAACTCTTTTTTGTTTTCCATATGCGTAATTAGTTTATATTAAGAAACCCGGAGATACATGATTTTTTACCTGTTCAACCCGATATGTTCAGGATTATTCACCTGTGTGCTGAAAAAATCCAGCATCATTCTGGACAAATCCCGGTAAACACTCTGGTATTCGGATTCATCAGCTACGTTTACCGTTTCCAGTGGATCGTTCTTATAGTCATATAGCTCCGTTGCTACCATCAGGTCCCGATTAAACGGAACGGTAGTACGAAATCCTTCACCAATCCAGTAAGTAAGCCTGTGCCTTTGTGTCCTTATGCTGTAACCCATTATGTTGTTACCACGTGGATACTGGCTCACTGCAAATTCTTTGACGACTTCATCAGGGTTTTCCATCATCGGAACCAGGCTTAATCCGTCAAGGCCGTCGGGAACAGGTATACCGGCAAGATCGCATAAAGTAGGGAAAATATCTACAAATTCGGTTGGTCCGGAAGTTACAGAGGGCTGAAGCCAGGGAGCAGAAATTATCATTGGTGAGCGTGTGGCCTGCTCAAAATTGGAATGCTTACACCACAGATCATGATCTCCAAGGTGCCATCCGTGATCACCCCATAATACAATAACCGTGTTTTCTATTAGTCCTGATTCTTCCAGGTAATCCAGAAGCTTTCCTATCTGCGCATCGACATATGATGTGGCAGCATAATAACCATGTATCAGCTCTTTCTGCTTATATTCAGGCAGGCCTATGCCATAAGGCTGATCGGAAAAACTGGCCAGGGGAGGAATGTCTGTATATGTCCGGAGTTCTCCGGAGTTGTGGTATGCTAAACTGGGACTGTTCCTTGCAGGCTCCTGGAAAGGTGCCAGTGGCATCTCCTCCCTGTCATAAAGATCCCAGTATTTTTGGGGTGCAACAAAGGGCAGATGAGGTAAATGATACCCCACTGCAAAAAAGAAAGGTTCCTTGCCACTAGCCAGCTCCCCTAAAGTCTCCAGGGCAAGTACAGTCATCGCTCCATCATGGTATCCATTATCCGGCACATCGGCAGACTCGACTGATGGTTTAAAATACTGATGTGCAAACCGGATAGCTTCATTTCCAGTTAGACCGTTTTCAGAAGCCTTTTCCAGGTATTTTTCTGCGATGGCCCTGTTTTCAGGATTCTGGTACCAATAGAGCATTGGCCTTTGGCCATCATGAAAATAGCTGTTATCCACCCGTAAATAAGGATCGCTCCATGACTGTTCATCCTGTTGCCAGGTTACCGAACGGAAATCAAATATTTTCCCTGTACCGAGGGACCGGTATCCATTCTCCTTGAAATACTGGGGCAGGGTAACAATATCAGGAATCATATCCCTCATCTGCGTGCGAAGGTCCCATACCCTTGTATTATCAGGTCGCTTACCTGTAAGCAAGCTCACACGGGAAGGTGCAGAGATTGCTTGCTGACAATGATTCTCAAGGAAGAGGGTTCCCATAGCAGCCAGACGATCCATATTTGGCGTCTTGATTATCTCATTTCCATAAGCTCCCATTTCCGGCTTAAGATCATCAATAGCTATAAACAGAACATTGGGTTTATCAACATTTTCAGATTGTGCCCAAATATTTACAGGCATTGATATCACCAGCGCCTTACCTATCAATACGGAAATTTCTTTAAGTCTCATAAAATTTGTTTTACGATGTTTTCCCGTAAAGCATGACAAGAACGAAGCTAAAAGAGCTTATTCTCCTTTATAAAAAAAGACCATATATCGGTTCTGCAATATGTAAAAAAATTACATTAAAGCAAAACCGTTTATGGTCTGAAATGCAAATAGCACTATGATTTACCACCTAAATCTCAAGTCGCCAATTACCGGACTACCGGCAAAAGGTAGGTTAAGCTACCGGACTACCGGCCGGGATAGTGTAACCATGGCATTAAAATATCCGGTCAGCGCCCCAGCATATTATCAACCGAATATTTTCCTGCACCGCTAATCAGAAGTCCTGCAAATACAACCAGGCCTTTGAGCGGGTTCATAACTGTATTGATCGGGTCCCCAACATTAAGGTGCATTAAGGTTGCGATAACCATTGTAAATATGAGCATAGCAGCCACAGGCCTTGTCAGGACTCCGATAATAAGTAGCAGTCCACCGAAAAATTCGGCAACCGCCGCCAAAAAGCCCCAGAATACAGGAGCAAATCCGAGGCCTATTAAACTCATATTGCCTCCCAGCCACGCCCAGGTATCGGTCCCCCCTGTTATCTTCGGCCATCCGTGAACCATATAAAACACTCCAAAGCCAACACGGATCAGTAACAATGCAAGATGCATTGATCCCGTTGAAGACTTAAAAATTTTGTTTGCCATTTTCTTAAAGTTTTAATTCAATGTTCAGTTAATCGTTTTAATATAAAGTATAAAAACTATAACAAATCAATATGATAAAAGGTTTAAATAACAGTTATTAAATAAAAACCTGAAAACATTTAATAAAATATTTTAAAAAGTTTCCAGCAAATTATTACATTTTTCAATTTTATTTCCTATTTTCGGATTTATTATCTCAGACTTGCATAGTATTTCAAACTATTAAATTAAACTAAATCATTATGTTAAACAAGTTATTTGTCTATTTAGCATTAGTGCCCGGATTGTTGATCAATTACTCCTGTGATACTGGTCACGCTGAGATCAAACATAGCAGATATCTGAATGAGGGATGGCAGCTTTTTTCTTCGGAATCAACAAGTGCAGCGGGACCGGAAATATCGTCTGCCGGTTTTGACGGCAATTTTGGATATCCGATCGAGGTTCCCTCAACAATAATGCACGGACTGAGGCAAAACGGGTTAATCCCTGACATTTTTGAGCCTTACGTGCTAGAGGCTATGGATACGGAGCCATACGAAGTTCCCTGGTGGTACCGGAAAGTTTTTGAAGTCGACCGTCTTACCGATCAGGATTTTTACCAGCTCACCTTTGAAGGAATCAATTTCAGGGCTAATATCTGGCTCAATGGCAATCAGATTGCCAGCGCTGACTCAGTGCAGGGTTCTTACGGGGTATGGAATTTTGATATTTCCCGGTATGCACGGAAGGGTGAGAATATTCTGGCGGTTGAAATAATACCTCCTGTATTTGGCAAGGATATTCATAAGGGGTTCGTGGACTGGAACCCTACTCCTCCAGACAGATTAATGGGAATTTGGAGAGAAGTGATCCTCAGCCATACAGGCCCTGTTTCAATGCGTCATTCAAACGTGGTGTCAAAAGTCAATAAAGAGACTCTGGATGAGGCTGAATTGACCATATCTACTGTTCTTACCAATCACGATAACCGGGAACAGGAAGCCACTGTAACTGCCAGTTTTGATAATATTAATTTAAGTCAGCAAGTATCCCTGAAGCCTGGTGAAAGAAAGGAGATATTCTTTACTCCTGAAAACTTCAGTGAATTGAAATTAAAAAACCCGGATCTATGGTGGCCCAATAATATGGGAGAACAGCACCTGCATAAGATCAATATAGAGGTTATTACAGGCAATAAACGGAGTGACAATGATAATTTCCGCTTTGGCATCAGGGAGATAGAGGATTTCTGGAATGAATCGGGTTACCGCGGATTTATGGTTAACGGCAGGAAAATCATGTTAAAAAGCGCCGGCTGGGTGGATGATATATTTTTGGGGGACACTGATGAAAGAGTAGATGCACAATTAAGATATGCCAAACATATTAATCTCAACTCCATCAGGCTGGAAAGTTTCTGGGGCCGCAACCGGACAATCATGAACAAGGCAGATGAATATGGCCTTTTGCTTATGCTTGGGTGGTCTGCTCACTGGGAGTGGGAAGGATATATCGGTATTCCACATGATGAATACGTCACAATACGAGGTGAAGAAGAAAAAAGGCTACATGCAAATAATTACCGCGACCAGGTAATGTGGCACAGGCACCATGCCAGCGTTGCAATATGGACATACGGCAGTGACAAGCTACCCAGGCCCAGCCTGGAGATCATGCTGAATGAGATAATGGAAAAAGCAGACACCACACGTCCTATTCTCAGTTATTGCGGAGGAGCAATGCTTATGGGCGACAGCGATCCACGTGCCAGCACAATCAGTGGTCCGACAGGCGTAAAGATGGAAGGCCCTTATGACTGGGTTGCACCTGTATACTGGTATATTGATGAGAGATACGGAGGAGCATTTGGTTTTAATACGGAAGTAGGACCCGGTCCCCAGATACCACCTTTTTCAAGCATTAAGAAAATGATCCCGGAAGAGGACCTGTGGCCCATTAATGATACCTGGCTCTATTACAGCGGGCGAAATAATTTTGAAAACCTTGATCGCTTTCTCAATGCATTTCATGCAAGGTATGGCGAATCAGACAACCTGGAAGACTTCCTGTTCAAGAATCAGATAAGCAGTTATGAAGCTATAAGACCGATGTTTGAAGCTTTCGCCGTAAACAAATTTCACAGTACCGGCATAGTGCAATGGATGTACAACTCTGCATGGCCGACTTTTTACTGGCAACTTTTTGATTATTTCCTTATGCCTAATGGGGCCTTTTATGGTACGCGTAAAGCCGCAGCCCCCTTGTCGCCGGTATATAATTACGGCGATAAAAACATCTACGTGAATAATGATTTTCTAACCACGCGTGACAATCTGAGCCTGGAGGCAAA
>SLPB01000095.1 GCA_007132225.1 Bacteroidales bacterium
GAAATATCTGTACAGGCAGAAGAAAATATAACATAAGGTTAATGCATTTTTCATCAAATATAAAACACCTCCGCAAACGGAGGAAAAAGACCCAGGAGGATGTGGCTTTTGTACTCGGACTAAAACGCAGCACCCTGAACAATTACGAGAACGGACAGACCATACCCAATGCCACCGTATTGATGTCCTTTTCTGATTATTATAAAATTGCCATAGACACCCTTTTACGGGTTGACCTTTCACGGCTTTCGGAATACCAGCTTTCGGAGCTTGAGAGGGGCAATGATGTTTATATCAGGGGGAGCGGATTGCGTGTGCTGGCTACCACCGTAAACAGCAGCAACGAAGAGAACATAGAGCTGGTAAACGAAAAGGCCAAGGCAGGATATGTTACCGGCTATGCCGATCCCGAGTATATAAAGGAGCTGCCTGTGTTTCGTCTCCCTTTCCTTTCAGTAAACCGCAAATACAGGGCCTTCCAGATAAGCGGCGATTCCATGCTCCCGCTGCCTGAGGGTTCGTGGGTAACCGGGGAGTTTGTGGTTGACTGGCATACAATTGTTAGTGGCCGGCCTTATATAATACTGACCCTTAATGACGGGGTAGTGTTCAAGATTGCTGACAACCTGATAAGATCGGAAGGAGTTCTCAGGCTTTATTCACTGAATTCTTTTTATGAACCTTACGACCTTCCGGTGGGAGAGATCAGGGAGATATGGCGCTTTATTAATTTTATCAGTACCGAACTTCCCTCCAGCGAGACTACCGACGAGGCAATGCGGAATATACTGGCCGAACTCAGATACGAGATCAGGCAGATCAAAACAAAACTCGATACGCCGGACAGCCAGCCGCCTCATTGATACAGGACATTCCATCGAAAATCCGGCATTATCACTGACTTATGGCTTTGCATTTTCATACTGCAACAGTGGTAATTGCCTGGCAATACCTGTACACCTGGAATTCCCACCGGGTTTTAATCTATATCCGTTAACTACCTGGAGCAGCGGAGAAGGATTCAACAACCCGGTAAACGGGTCCGTCAGGCTTTAATTCACTGTTGTACAAGTTAAAGTGACTGACCAGAAAGCTAATAATAAATGGATTCAGCTGCCCGGTTAATTCCATCAATAATTTCGTGTTTTCCCGTGAAAGCCATTTTATTCTCGCAATTGTAATATGAGCCCTTAATTCTTCATTATCACCGAAAACAGCAGTTAATTTTTTGTAAAGCTCTGATAATTCATCAGACTTTTCCAGCTCAATCCAGATAAGCCTGGGTTTCCTTTCAGGAAACAGTTCCACAGAGATTGTCGACAGACTAAAAGAATTGAAGGAAATTTCCCTTATCTCTTCCAGGTCTCTTTCCGAGCCTTTGTCCCCAAGGAATAAAAGGGTAAGGTGTAAATTTTCAGCTTTAACAGGCTTAAGCCCTTTTATTCCCCGAAAGGGCTCCATAATATTGTCAATACTTTGTTTCACTTTTTCAGGAAGTGGGATTGCAATAAATTGCCTCATAATTTTTTATATAATATTTAATATTATAATAATACCAGGCTACACCTTTCATTTATGGTTAAAAAACCGCATAAACTAAAATTTACAAAAAAATATTTGTAATGCATGAGAATTACATACCTTTAAAATGCGCAAATCAATTAATTGATAAGATGCAATCAGATGATTTTAACATTTTACCAGGGGGGCGTTAATTTTATATATTAATAACGAATATTAAATGCATTGTCGTTTTTAACAGGAATATCTTTGGTTTCTATGTCTTGCACTATTGCATGATCTGGCCCCCTGCGGCACCAGGACAGAAAATCGTTCAAAACTTTTTCTTCTGCTTCTGCTTCTATTGTTACTGAGCCGTCAGACTTATTTTTCACGAATCCTTTTACGCCCAGTTGATTTGCCTTGGCTTGGGTGCTATGCCTGAAAGCTACTCCCTGAACTCTTCCGAATACTTTTATTCTGAGTCTTCTCATCTCTATAAAGAAGATTAATTAAGTTAATAATTGAGTAATTATGTTCACAAGATAATTAATATTAAATGTTTCACCTTCAATCACCCCCATGAATTATACCATACTATCATTCGCCTTGCCAGTTAATCATATAATTATATTTTCCTTTTGTATCCGTTTTGTAACCCATATACTGGAAGTTGGCAAATAATTTCATCCAGGATAGGCCTGATGGTTATCAGCCTTTCTTCCAGTTGCAGGCCAGTCTTACTTAAAGGCGTTAGCCGGATGTCTGGAAATTATGCTCATGCTACCTTACTTGATCCGATCTTTTTGCCATAATCCTGGTTGATCAGTTATGAAATCAAGCGTGGATGCAATTCCACATTCTCATAGTTTGTGTGGAAAATTTCTCCAAAAGGAGAAATAACTTTTTCACAGACCAAAATATATCATGTGCAATAAATACTTGAATTTTCTGACTTGCATTACCATGCCATAAATTGTCCGGAAATTTTGGAATAGAATTTTATGATCATAAAATCATTGAGAAAGGTAAGATAAGGTAAGAAAAGTAAGATAAAATAAGGTACAGTAAAGTGATGTTTAACCAAAAAATCTTCATTATGAGACGAGTACTGCTTAGTATTTTTATGGCGATGAGTCTGGTGATAATTCCGGAAATAGTGGAATCACAAGAAAAAAATTTTGGAATTAAGGGTGGACTTACCTTGAGTAATTTGTATATAGATGTGGAAAATCTGGATACCGAGGATAGAAGAATTGGGTTTAATGCAGGGATATTCGGTCAGTTTATGTTCAAGGAAAAGATTGGGATCCAACCCGAATTTTTATACACAACCAAGGGGAGTGAAGCTGATTATCTGGGTGTTATTGATCAAACAGTAAGCTTTAATATAAACTATCTCGATATCCCGGTACTGTTTGTATTACGGCCAGTTGAAATACTGGATATATATGCTGGTCCCTATGCAGGCGTACTGTTAAACAGCAATATAGGGTTTGAGGGAACCATTGAAGGAGAGACTGATCTTGACAGGGATCATTTCAGATCATTAGATGCCGGACTAATTGGTGGTATAGCATTGAATTTTGGCGGCTTCAAGCTTGGGGCAAGATACAATCTGGGTTTGCTGGATATTGCTGACAGTGATGCTAGTGAGTTACTTCTAGGTGACAGCAAGAATCAGTACGCACAATTTTACCTGGCAATACAGTTCCCTGCAAGAGCACCCCGTTATTAGACCGGGTGATCCGTTCAGGCGTGCTCCGTTGAATCAGGATCCTTCATATGTAGCATGCTTGAGCTGCTGAGTCTGTCTGGACAGTTTTTTTTTGGTACCGCCAGTTCTGCGTTAAAGATAAGCTAGCACGGCAAATTTACATAGCTTACCTTCCTTTTTTTCAGGAATGGAAGGGTCAAATATAAGCATCTTTCCGTTGCAGTCGATCCTGACTGCGACAGAGGGGTGCTTTTTTTTTGCATATACTAATTCTTATGTTGAACATTATATATTATTGTTTGTTTGTAAAGTGTTTAAACACATAATTTATTAACTATTATATAAAATGAAACAGTCAATAGTATTTATATTTTTCTTGATTTTTACCATGGTGGTTTTAAATGCACAAGGAGGAAAGACATTTCACGATTTCAAAGTGTATGATATATATGGCGATCCATTTGATCTTTCTGATCTTAAGGGAAAGAAAGTTCTTGTGGTCAACACTGCCAGTAAATGCGGACTGACCTCGCAGTATGAGGAACTGCAGTTATTATACGAAAAATATGGTGGTGATAATTTTACCGTTATCGGATTCCCTGCAAACAATTTCCAAAATCAGGAGCCTGGCACGAATGAAGAAATTATGCAGTTTTGTAAGGCAAATTTTGGTGTCGAATTCCCTATGATGTCAAAAATATCAGTTAGGGGGGAAGATATTCATCCCCTTTATAAGTGGCTCACCCAAAAGACTGAGAATGGAAAATTTGATGCTGAAATAACCTGGAACTTCCAGAAATTCATGATTGACGAGCAGGGCAGGGTTGTCGATTTTGCAAGTCCCCGCGAAGCTCCTCTTTCAGATAAGATTATTAACTGGATCAGCAGTGCTAACTGAAAAGCAAATCTTTATTTGTCAAAATAATTGCCATAGTCAGTTACCAAAATGATTTTTATACCACGGGATTAATTTCAGGCTTTTTTATAATAAGAAGGTGCCGGAATCAACAGTAATTAATTAACTGTAATTCCGGCACTCTGGTTAATATAATTCCTGAATTCTTTATAATTAAAACATTTTTCAGGTTATTGAATCTGGGTATAAAATTTTCTTTAATCTGGATGTTAATATAATAATCACCTCCTCATTCTACCTTGAAACCACGACACGCCTTGTCACTACCTTTCTGTCAGACTCTGTTACCACCTGCACAAAATAGATTCCCGACGGAAGATTGTTAACATCTATTTTTTCCCTGTGAGCGCTCACATTAATTTGCATAACGTACTGTCCGGTTATATCAATCAGCCGTATCTCCCTTATCAGGTTTTCCGATTCAACAAAAATAAAATCAGTGGCCGGAACGGGAGAGACCGTCAGTTTGCCCGAGGACGGACCAATTACAATATTGGCAATATCGAAATTGGCCGTAAGCGAAATATCTTCAGCAGGCATTGTGTAGACAAAGCTTGCCTGATCGCTTACTTCATGACCATCAGTACCGGTCCAGTTAACAAACACGTAATCATTATCACCTCCTGGAGTTGCTGTAAGGGTTATTTCATCACCCAGATTATAATGCTCCTGTTCCGGAATGATAGTAACGGAACCAGAACCTTCCGGGTTAACACTAATAGTCAATGTATAGTCAACCGGGGCAAAATTTGCAGTGATTATTACGCTTTGCTCCATC
>SLPB01000075.1 GCA_007132225.1 Bacteroidales bacterium
AAAGAGCTACAGGATAGTAATTTCATTTACAATTATACATATCGGTTAACCGAATCAAATAACCGTATCCGGCAAACATCTGTATCACACCTCGAATCGTTGCGACAGCTTATCACCTATGAGGCTGAATTATGGGAACTGAACTCCCTCAAGAACCGTTACGAAGCAATACGTAAG
Source organism: Bacteroidales bacterium (assembly GCA_007132225.1). Taxonomy (GTDB): domain Bacteria; phylum Bacteroidota; class Bacteroidia; order Bacteroidales; family PUMT01; genus PXAP01. The sequence goes on from SLPB01000075.1 coordinate 178, forward strand.
GGCTTGAAGACTCCTCTTCCCCGCACTTATGTAATATCTTACGCAGTTGCGGCCGGCAGCCAGGCATGGCCTCCCCGGATTTTGCTTTCACTTTTTGCAGCAGTAACATTTATCATTCTTTTGATTTTTATCAAAATTGTTAAGCAGGATGCAGATAGTGAAGAAAAAGGATATTGATTGTCTTTTAAAAACTCTCGTTATTTCCGGTTTGATTGCAATTTTGTTTTATGCATCACTGAAGTATACGATCCTCGCTCCTGCCCTTATTATTCCTGTTCTTTTCGTTTCAGCCTGGATAATAGTACATTTCAACTTGCAGAATACTTTTATCAAAACACTGGCATTTCTGCTTCCGTTCTCCCTGTATTTACCTTTTATCGGTGAATCTATGATCAGGCTCCCCACTGAGCCGCTGATTATTCTTGCAGCAATAATCCTTTTGATTGAAATAGCAGGCAGTCCACTCCAGAGTATAAATAATCAGCTGCACAAGGAGTTTCTGTGGCTTGCTCCTCTTGCACTGGCATTCGTGGTAACAACTCCTTTCTCTGAATTGATCCTTGTATCTGTGAAATTCACACTGATAAACCTTCTGTATATTTTGGTATTCTTTGTGTTTCTTGCAAGGTTGTTGAAAAATAACGACAAACTTTTTATTGAGATAATTGCATTGTACAGCGCGGGGATATTGATGGTAATGATCTGGGGACTTTACCGGTTCTGGCAGATGGAGTGGAATACTGTTGTAATAAGAGGAGTATTTCATCCTTTCTACAATGATCACACTATTTTTGGTGCAGCAGCAGCATTCCTTGCGGCATTATGGTACTCTACACTTTACATGGCAAAGAACAATTCATCACGTATCATATGGGTGTCGGTAGGATTGGTGCTTACTGCAGGAGTTATGATGAGTTTCAGCAGGGCAGCTTTTCTAAGTCTTATTGTTTATATTATGGTTTTATTGATGCTGTATTTTAAGCTGAGGGTAAAGCATCTGATTGCATTAGCCGGCGGACTCGCGATATTACTTTTACTTTTCCAGGAACCGGTTAGGAATCGCCTGCAAAGCATTGATTCTGTTTCCCATGCTCATAATTCAGGGCTGGCAGACCGTACAAGGTCTGCCGGCAATATCACTACGGATGTTTCCAATATTGAGAGATTGAACAGGTGGATGGCAGCCTGGAACATGTTCATGGAGAAGCCACTGACAGGTTTTGGGCCCGGCACATACCAGTTCACATATATCCCCTATCAGGAGGAGGCCCTGATGAACCGGCTGAGTTTAATAAATCCCTGGGATGTACCTGAAGGATCAGGAGGCACTGCACACTCCGAATATCTTCTTGCAGCCAGCGAAATGGGTGTACTGGGACTCGCAGGATGGCTTATTTTTTTGGGACGGCTTATATACATTGCATTTAATGCAAGTACGGGCCATCCAAACCGTAAAATGATCATCGCTGCTTTCGGGGGACTGGCAACTTACTTGTTTCATGCACATTTCAATAATTTTCTTAATACTGATAAATTTGCTTTCCTTTTCTGGGGAACAGCAGCATGGCTTATTGCAAGCTATCACTCGAAAGATAGAACTTCGCCTAGATCAATTGCAAACTAAAGATTACAACAAGGTGCATAAACCATTCTACAAACAGATTGAGAGCTATTATGACGGTGATGCTGAAGATTTTGACAACCGGTATTGGAAAAATGCAGTGCTTCAACGTATCAGGCAGGACTTCAGGGAAGAGGTGAAGCGATATGAATTCAGCAAAATACTTGAGATCGGATATGGCACAGGTATTGATCTTGTTCATTTCGGCACAACCCATCCTGATGTAAAGGTTGTAGGGATAGATATCTCCGAAGGCATGCAAAAGACCGCTATCAAAAGGATTCAGAATAAAGAGCTAAAAAATGTAACGGCCCTGAAAGGGAAGGTTGAGGATATGGATGAACTGTTTTCCGGTGAACAGTTTGATATGATATATGTATTTTTCGGTGCACTGAATACAGTAGAGGATCTGGATGAAACAGCCAGGATATTATACCGTTTCACATCAGGGAACGGGATACTGGCCCTCTCCTTCGTTAATAAATACTATATAGGAGGAGTGTTAACTGAGATGCTTAAGCTGCGTTTCCGCGCAGCATTTTCAAGGCTCAGGCCCGAATGGGGCGGTTACTCCCCCACAAGGTACCTGCCCAGCCGCTGTTATAGTTCCCGGCAAATAAAAAAAGCTTTCAACGGCTTCAGATTGATTAAAATAAAGGGATACAGCATTATACATCCTGCATGGTATCATCATGGTCTTAATCGTATTTTAAAGCGATTCCACCCGATTTTATGGAGAGCTGATCAGGTGCTGAATAAAACTGTTTTCTGTAGATTTGGGGAGTATGCACTATATATTTTTAAGAAGCCTGACAACGTCAGCCAGTAAGGCTGACGTTTCCGGGAATTGTATCCTTGTTTTTCTGTGCAGAGCAGGATAGAGTGTTTTCATGGGAGAAGAAGAGACCAGTGCTTTTGCAGTTACTTCACCGTATTTCCGGCGCACATAATTATAAGAGATATTTTCAGTTTCCGCATTAAGAATTTTTGCAAGTAATTTACTGAAGTTACTTTGCAGAATTGTATCTGCTGCATAAATATTCAAATTACTGCCTTTTGCTCCATACAAGCTAAGTCCATCTATCATGGCGGCACAATCGTCAATATGAATAACCGACATAGGATTTTGACCATCTCCGTAAACTGGCACTTTCCCCGAAAGGGTAAAGTGCTTCCAGAAAAACTTCATGAACCATGAAGAGGGACCTGCAATCCATCCAGGACGAGCAAAACGCACATCCAGCAGTCCATCCTGCTGCGCCTCGATCCACGGCAATTCATTCCGGTAATAGAAGCGGGCATAGGAAGCGGGATCAAGAGGAGAATCTTCATAAGCCGGTTCATCGGCACTGCGTTCACCGTACATAAGCGACCCGCTTACATAAACAACCATAGGTGGTTCGGGAATACCGCACAGAATATTTACAAGACGTCGGTTAGCCCTCTCACCTGCCGATGATCTTAATTTACGCGTAATATAATTGCTGCCTGAAGGACGGGCAAGATGAAACAGAATATCGGGAGGGTAACGTTCAAGCCACCTTGAATCAAAATCATTAATGCTTCCGGTTATAGCATTGATATTTTCCAGGCTTCCATAATCAGCCTTCTTATGGATCAGAAGGTTCAGCCGGTTGTTCTTGTTTATAAATAAATGCTTAACAAGAGCCGATCCGACAAAACCGGTACCTCCCAAAACCCATATATTCCTGGTTTTAATATCCACTTAATAATTATACTTTGCTTTCAGCCGTTTTATTACTTATGTAGTCACTTTTACCAGGCATTTTTTTATATACAGAGGGACCTGTTTCTGACAACTTAAATTCCTCAACTTTTTCTCTGTACATTTTGAGTATCCTTTGCTGCTGTCCTCCCGGAAAAAAGCGTAACTCATATCCAAGTAAGCTGAAACTTCTGGCGAAACAATCCTCATCCATATAAGAATATTTCTTTCTGATATATGAACGGGACCTACGGAAAAATTGAAGCTCAAGATAGTCACCTAATGAATACGAAAGGATCTTCTCCATCCATTTTTTTGACACAGGATTATTTTCAAGGCAAAAATCATGTTTCTGCCTGAAATCTGGATAGTATTTCTTAACCCAGCTGTTTTTAATCAATAATTTTTCATACATGGCCTTGTTGAAGACGGGAACCAAAAAAACAATCTCGGTAGCTGTGTACCTGTTATGCTCCTTAATAAAGAGATGATCTTCATCAACAAGAAAGTTGATACAGAAATTCCTGTAAGAATTAAACAGAAAGATTTTCTTAAACAATATCAGAAAAGTTCTGGTAATCCAAAGCCGTCCCGGCCGGGTAATTATAAAATAATCAATATCATCTTTTTCCGAGGCGAAGCCCTTGGAAAGAGATCCTGAAATAAAAATCCCTCTTACAAACGGAAAATAAGAAATAATCCGGGAATATTTTCTGGCAGTTTTCAGCCTTGTTGCTGCCATGCTATTTCCTTTGATCCTTCTATTGACTTTTAATCTGTCCTTTCCTATAAAAAACAGGCCCGCAAAATGGCCGATAACTCCACTTTTCTCAAGATCGTCAAGGATGTTAGAAACCTGAAGTCTGTCCCGGGGTTTTGTCCCTATATAAGAAATCAACTCCCTTCGTGTAAGAGGATATGAAAAAACATCAAAATACAATAGTATCCGGATCAATTCATTCGCTATAAGATAAGGAGAAGACATTTTTAAATCCTGATTCATTATCATTTGGAAAACACTTATTAGAACGTAACAAATTAAAAATTGTTCAGAAAGCTATTTTGCCAGATTGTTTTCTTCGTTTAAAATCAACCGTCTTTTTCAAAAAAACCAAATTTGGTGAACATAAATAGCTTCTACATGTTATACAGCATATTCCATATGATTAATAATTCAAAAAAATAAAGAGATGAGAATTGCGATATTGTTTAGTTTAGTTGCCATTGCCTGGTCATGCCAGGGGCCTGCCGGTGAAAGGGCAACAACCGGGGAAGCTGCCGGGTCGGCTGTTACTTCAGGTGAATTTGAAACATTTTATGCAGATATTGAAAGCAGCAACGTAGAATGGGTC
>SLPB01000047.1 GCA_007132225.1 Bacteroidales bacterium
CGGGTAATTCCGGAATTGCTGTAAAGGTTCAGGTTACCTGCAGGAAACCAGCTTAAGGTAAAGCTGCCCTGCAAGTGTGGTTGCCCGTTAATATAAGAATAACCCGCTGCCAGTCCCGGCTTGAGCTTTCCGAGATATTTCTCAAATCCAAGACTGGTTGCAACATTATGGCTGAGGGAGTATTGCCTTACCTGGTAAGTTGTCCACCCCCTCCCCGCAACGGTTGTTTCATATGGGATTATTACATTCACATAATGGATTGCCGGCACCAGGAAAGCACCATGCCCAAGAAGTATCCTGCCGGAAAGATAGTACTGGAACTGGCTTAGACGGGCATCCCTTTCAAGGTTTACTTCTCCTTCCTGCCGTGAATAGAGTAAATGGGATTTGGAAAGATAGCCTGCTGAATGAGTGAGCCTGAGTTGCGCCCCCGCCTCATGCTCCAGGGATGCGCCAAAATGCATAAAATTCCTGGTGACGCTCTGGAACCCGTCGACTGCGGGGACTGCATCCGGAGAATAACGGTCAATAATATCGTCATCCTGCAAAATGCTTCCGGTGCCGGTCAAAGAAAATGAGCTGATGGTGGAAGGCTTGTAGGACAACTTATCTTTTAACCTGGAAGAAAATCTCCCGGCAACTTTATGTGCTTCCATTTCTCTGCCATAGAAACTATATGCAAAATAAAGGTATTCCATTGCAGCCTCATCGGTTGAATTAAACTCCAGTGCCTTGTTGAAATGCCTTATGGCTTGAGAATAGTTATTCAGCTCATATGCCGCAATGCCAAGTCTCATCCTGAGGTAATAATAATCGATCCCCTGCCCGAGAGCATTCTCACCGATACTTAACAACTCCCTCCAGGAACCATCCAGGTAGAGTTCATAAGTCCTCTTTTCAATAGCGGCAAAGTCCGGCCTTGGCTGAGACAAGGTCATGTTCACCATAAATATTGCCGGCAGCAATAAAATCATCATTCTAACCATACAGCATCAATTTCGGTTTTACCATCTTTAACTTTAAATGTTCTTATCCCTTTCCTGTCAATTTCAATATCAAACTGTTTGCTGCCGTAAAATTTTTTAAAGACATATAATCCCGCTTCCGGTTTCAATTGTATTTTTTCTGGAGAAAGGGAATTATCAATACTGACATACTTCATCCGGTAAGAGGCCTTTAAAAAGATAAAAAACGGGGCCACCAGGTCCTGGAAAAACAGTATGGCTTTAGGAAACACAATATTTACAGGGTATTGATCCCCCAGCGTAATATCCTGGTAGAATCCCTGCTGAACCTTATAGGCTGCCAGGTAAAAGTAATAGAGCAGGCAGGAGCGGTCACCCTCAAAATGGGTAAAATACCATATCGTTCCGTCATTTTCAAACCATGCCCTTGAACCGGTTCTGTTGCACGATATATATAACTTATTATAAATACTGACTCCCACCTGCCAGTCCGTTACCCCCTTCCTGTCATTACGGGTCTCATCTATTCTGATCTTCCTTCCCGGAACAAGGTCAAAGGCATTCTTCATGAGCGCATTAACCTCTACATTCCTTATCCTGTCATCCTCTCCCGGTATATTGTAGGAGTGAAACACAAACCTGTTCTCTTTTTTAATAATATAATGGCTGATGGGATATTCAATGGTGCCGGAGCCGATCCAGGGTGTTGCCTGCATCTGAAAATGCAGGTGCGGAACAGGAGACCGTCCGGAGTTTCCGCATTTTGCAATTGTTTGTCCCTGTCTGACTTTTTCTCCCCTTTTTACCATGATGGAATCCTCTTTAAGATGGCTTAGTTTTGAGTAGAGATTATCGTCATGCTTTATTATGATGGTATTTCCCCAGTTATGCACAAGATTAACCTCTCCGATGGTATTATCGGCAATATCTCCGGTAACCTCCTCCACGGTTCCTTCCGCCGGTGCCAGAACAGCCTTGTCATAACAATAATAATCACTGCACACATTACCTTCTCCCACGTAGGATCTTCCTTCCTCATCCAGTATCTCAAAGTCGAGAGCATGCTTCCATTCATCCTTATGGGTATGTTTGCCTTCATAAGCCTGCGTCACTGTCCATTCCCCGAAAAAAGGCAGTTTTACCTGAACATTATGCAGGTGGGCAAATCTTTCAGAAGCGTTGCGAAAGGCATACAGATTCCTTTCAGGAGAGTTATACTGGTAGAACAAGGTATGCAGTTGATTGGTATTGCTGGTTCTGAATTTCAGCACATAAAGAAACAGCAGCACAATGATATTAAACGGTAGAGAATAAACCGGAAGATGAAACATTGCAAATACGGAACCCAGGCTCATGGTAAGCAATGCTACCAGTGGCATCAGGAAAACTACCCAGAGGTAGGATGAAAAGGTGGGAATTATAAAAAAGCCTCCGGCTGCAATAGAGGTAAGAATAAAATTAAATCCTATATAGCTGTAATTTATCTCATCCAGATCGGCTCCCACCACCTCATAAAACAGGAAAGCCGAATAAAACCCCAGCAACGACAAGGTAAAAGCTATACGTGAATAGTAAAGCAGTCCCCCGGCAATGATGATACCCGACAACAAATTATACTGGAAAAATATAGCCCCCAGAGAAATAAAATATACACGAAGGGAAGGAGAAAGGCCGATCTGCCTCCATGACTCATAAAGCCATACCAGTGTGCTTCCGCCAATCTGGTACAATTCGTTAAGGGTATAGACGCCTCGCTGACTGACACCAAGGGCAGTCAGGTCGCGGGTTGCCAGCATGACTATCCAGATGGAAAGAACAAAAGGTACACTCAGATAGGGAAGAGCATATTTACCTATCACCCCTTCCGCTGCAATTGACATGAACAGAACAAGCAATGCAGCCAGGATAACAATCAGCAATAGATACCAGCCCGGCGCAAAATAAATTCCCAGTCCCAGTCCCACCAGCAGACTGTTAAACCCGTAAATCCCGCGGGCAATAATAAATTTATTAAACCCCAGGCCAATCCCCAGGCCATTGGTAAACAGCACAGATACCAATCCGTAGAAACCGGCAATGGGATCCACGAAGGTGACAATCAAAAGCACCACCGAAAAAACACGGTTGTCTGAAAAAAATACCTGGGAATAGCTGTTCAGCACCCCACTGAAAAACAGTTCCAGGTTACCGCCTTTCAACGCTTCTGCTATTCTTGCCATAATACCTTTAAAACAGTAATCACATTAAACAATATCAGTTGTTTTTCTTAAACATCAGTTGGAATAAACTCTCCGGCAGCTACCTTGTATCTTAGAACTTATGATTGCATGAGAAATCGACGAGGTCAATTCAACATTTGAGGAATATTGCCAAAAGAACTTAATAATTCATGTGGAATCGACCAAAGGTCAACAAACCAGGGCGGATTGACTTCGTCGATCTCACTGGGTTGCTATTTACAATTTAAATGTTTTCAAATGCTCAGGCAGTTTCTCCAGGGAGTTTATAGTCTCCAGCTTTTCTCTTTCACGAATCAGATGCACCTTATTATCAGACCCGATCATAACCACCCTTGGACGCATGGTAATGAACTGCATCCACTGAGTCATATTATATGCGCCCACCCGGCTGATAACTATGTTATCTCCCTTTTTAAACAGAGGCATCACAGCCGCTTCCTTTATCACATCAATATTCATACACAGGGGGCCATATATGGTTGTCTCTTCAGTATGCTCAGACATGGGTTGCGCCGGGTTAAGCTGATGGTCATACCAGAATGAAGTAAACAAAAGATTAACGCCAACATCAAGAATTGTTGCCCTCCTACCATCAGAAAGACGTTTATTGGCAATGACGGTCCCCAGTAAATAACCTGCATCATCCACCAGTGCCCGGCCTGTTTCAAGGATAAGCAGGGGCATATTTTCAGGTTTTATTGCAGAATTACTCAAGGCAGAGCTTATGGCTTCGGCATAATCATCAAATCCCGGTGCTGTATCGGCACCGGAATAGTAAGCCCCCTTTAAGGTATTTCTGGAAGCAAACCCGCCTCCTATATCTATATAGCTTACCACATGATCGTACTTGCCAACCAGTCCGCTTGCAAGTTCAGCAAGCTTGGCTGCGGCCAGGCTATAAGCACCGGCCGTCAGCATGTAAGTGCCAATATGGGTATGCAGTCCGGTCAGCTCCAGTTTCCCGCCGGTCATTATACGGTTAAGGGCATCCCAGGCCTCACCATTCTCATAATTAAACCCGAACCTGTCCCACATAGGATAAACACCAACATCCATATTGACCCTGATAGCAACCCTGGGCTTTTTACCCGTTTCATCAGCAATTTCAGTCAGCGTATACATCTCATCGAAATGATCGATATGTATGAGCGAGTTATTATTGGTTGCCCTTAACAGGTCTTCCCGGGTTTTGTCGGGACCATTAAATATAATATGCTGACCCTTCACGCCAAGTGCCAAAGCCTTTTCATATTCGAACCCGGAAACAACTTCCGCCCAGGCCCCTTCCTGGTGAAATACATTGCATACGGCATTAAGGTAATTTGTTTTGTATGACCAGGCAAACTGCACCCTGGGATACCTGGTGTCAAATGACCTTTTGGCTTCCCTGTAGGTTTTGCGGAGTGTATTTTCCGATATTACAAAAAGCGGGGATCCATTCTCTTCGATAAGCTCTTTGACCGCTACCCGGTCAATATGAGTGATTGGCGATATTCCGGTCTTCATGCCAAATTTACTTGGCATACCTGCATTGAGCTTTTTAATAACAGGTCTTTCAAATGGAAGTTTTTCCATAACAGCTAAATCTTAATTCTCTCCTTTTGTGGAGATACGTTCATATTTATCAATATCTACTATAAGATCGTACGAATAACGGACGAACATTTTAC
>SLPB01000046.1 GCA_007132225.1 Bacteroidales bacterium
CTTTTATCCAAATGCCGGCGCATTTTCTTATCATACAGAAATTCATCCCTGTTGATGAATGAATAGGTATATCCTGCAATTATACCGGCACTTCCGATAAAATAGGGTTTTTCAAATAATCTGTAAGCAGCTTTTAAAAAAATGTAGAAAAAAGGATACCCAAACCGGTAAAGGTTCCTTCCATGTCTGAATCTTCCCTTTGTCAACCCGCTGTGCCTTCCGCCGGTTAAACGGTAATGATATAAAATATGGACAAAAAAACATCTTGTGTTCCATCCCTTCATCTGTGCTTTTATTATCGAAGCCAGTTCCCAACCAAGGGTTGGCTGCAGCCCTCCTGTTTCATTAAAACAATCTCTGTCAATCATAAATGCCGCACCCCAGGGATGATCTCCTTTCCCTTTCTCCTGCACTATTTTATCTTCTGATAGAACGTTATAAATACCACCACTTGCTATCCCCAACCTGGAGTCTGAAGAAAATTCCTTCATCATCGTTTCGAAATAATCCGGTGCAAATGACAGGTCACAATCCATTTTAACTACAAAATCCCAGTCCATATCTTTCACCAGATCATAACCTTTATAAAATGCTTTAACAATACCTTCTCCCGGATGGTAAAACCCTCTGTCTGTTAAATCAATCCTGGTTATCCATGGATATTTTTTCTGGTACGAATTTATGATTTCTGCTGTACGATCAGTACTTCCATCATTTACCAGAACCATTTTTTGAGGCAAAACAGTTTGATTTATAACGGAGTGTATGGTTTTCTCAATGTAATCTTCTTCATTCCTTACCGCCGATATGATTATATATTTATTTTTCATTACTTTTATCTGAATATCAATATATATTATTTTAAATGGTTGTATTCCTAAATTGACTTGAAATATTTACACTTTCTATTCTTTAGTACATTGCCCACTTGACCGTTGAGTCATTCAATCGCTAAGCAATGCGGGAAATATATTAAATTTTTAAACAATTTCAAGAGAAATATTGTTCAATAATTGATCATTAATGCCGTAACAATCAATATGGAGTCCCTCCAGTCAATCATACAAATCAAGTATATTTCAAGCATATTCCAAAAAAACAAATCGTAAAATGCATTATAAAATTGCCTATCTTACTTCCAAAGATCCACTGGATAGAAAAGAGTCCTCAGGTGTTTATCATTACCAGGCAAAAGCACTGAAAAAACATTGTGGCGATATATACCATCTCGGACCTGTAAATAACGGGATAATCTCCTTCACCAGAAGAGCATTTAACCTTTTGAACAAGCTGTCAAAAAAAAGGTACAATATTTCTCACAGCACAATTATCTCTAAAGTTTATGGAAAGATCTTTTCGGATAAACTTAAGAAAGAAAAATATGACATTGTTTTTGCTGATAAATCTTCATGTGAAATTGCTTATTTAAACACAAAAACTCCTGTAATATATTCAACAGATGCGACATTTAAATTGCTGCATAATTATTATCCCGGCTATTCCAACCTCTTGAAATATTCAGGGCAGGAAAGTCATAAAATTGAACAAAATGCAATTAACAAAGCATCATTGATCATGGTCACCTCCAAGTGGGCTGCCACATCGGTTATCAATGATTATAACTTTGACCCGGAAAGAGTGCATATTATTCCCAGGGGAGCAAACATTGACAAGATTCCCGACAAGGAAAAAATATATGATAAGAAAAAAACCGATGTCTGCCGACTGCTTTATATGGGATATGAGTGGTACAGAAAGGGATACGATATAGCCTACAGAACCATGGACTACATTCGCTCAAAGGGTATTCCCGTTAAACTTGTGGCAATAGGATGCTCACCACCTTCTGAGTTTATAGATGACGATGTGGAAATAATACCATACCTTGACAAAAACACAACTAAAGGGAAGGCCGGGTTTGAGGAAATAATGTTTAATTCTGATTTTTACCTCCTTCCTACCAGGGCCGAATGTGTAGCTATTGCATTCTGTGAATCGGCTGCTTACGGGCTTCCCGTAATAACAAGGGATACCGGAGGTGTAACTGAGGTGGTGAAAAATGGTATTAACGGCTATGCCCTGGACAATGGGGCTGGCTACAAAGATTACGGAGAAAAGATTATAAGCATTTACAAGGAAGATGATGAATATTATAATCTTGTCCGTTCCAGCAGGAATTATTATGAAGAGAGATTGAACTGGGATGTATGGGGTAAAAAAATGAAGATGATCCTCGACACCTATTTTGCATCCTGAAATCATATTGAAGCCATAATAATAATTATATTCGGGCAATATCCGGTTCAGCTGCCTGAACCGGCTAAAACAAAAAATCAAACTTGATTATTACAAGCTTATACAATGAATAGAAATTATTAATAATAACCAGAATGAAAACCTTCTCAATGAGACATTTACCTCCAGAGTTACATAAAATTCATGCTGATCTTAAATTATTTCTGGACAAAAAGCGTAATTATAAATCTCTAAAAATCCTGTTCCGGAAAAAACTGGGTTATAAGCTAAATCTGGAACACCCGCAGTCTTACAATGAGAAAATAATCTGGAAAAAATTAAACGATCGTAATCCACTTCTTACAGTCACAGCTGATAAATATGCCGTAAGAGATTATATTAAAGAGGTGCTTGGGGAAAAAACGGCAGACAAAATACTGATACCGCTCTATTATGTAACTGAGAACCCGGAAAATATTCCATTTACTGACCTGCCCGAAAAATTTGTGGTTAAACCTAATCACGGCAGCCAGATGCATATAATCATAAAAAATAAAAATAATATATCACCGGAACAGATTATAAAGGAATGCAAAAAATGGCTGAAAATTAATTACGGAATTTATAACCATGAATGGGCATACAGAAATATCAGAAGAAAAATCATTGTCGAAAAATTACTTGAAACAAAAAGTGGGAGCCTGCCACTTGATTATAAACTTTTTTGTTTTCATGGAGAGTGTAAGCTTATCCGCGCACAAATAAATCGATTTGACAAGGAAGTTCTTACAGGATATTTTAATACCGACTGGAAGTTGTTAAATTTACAAAGACCAGGCTATAAAAGCATCCCATCAGCACTGGACAAACCTGAAAAGCTTGATGAAATGATAAAAATTGCCGGAAAAATTTCAAGCCAGTTTGATGCAGTTCGGGTTGATCTGTACAATTGTGACGGAAAAATTTACTTTGGTGAATTAACCCATTATGATTTCTGCGGATTGGCCAGGTTTGAGCCTGAATCTTTTGATTTTGAGCTTGGTAAATACTGGAAGCTGCAACCAAAATATTGGTTAACCAGAAAAAAAAATCAACGGAAAACTCAGCTTATACAATAATCAATCTAACTCTTTAAGATATGAATCCCTTAAAGAAATTATCAGTACTTAAAAGAACCCTTAAAGTTCCAGGCAGGAAAAGAATATTGGTAATATTTTATGAGTATTTGATCTACAAGTTAACAAAACCTGATTTAGCTGAACAATATTTCATCAAACTGCTATTCAGAAAATCTGTGACCAGACCTTCAGATTATGTTGTCTCACATAAGATTGCTGAACAAGCCTGGTATTACAAAGACACAACTTACAACTCCATATTAAACAATAAGTCCAATTTTGAACTATTTTTTTCTAAGTTCAATATACCGGTAGTTAAAAGTTTTGCCTATAATATTAATCATTTATTTTTCGGGAATAATGATTTGACATTAATCGTCAACAGCGAAAAATTCAGGCATTTTTTTATTGAGCTCAAAGATAAGGGCTCCTGGAAAGAGGATTATATGATTGTCAAAAAAAAGGATGATTCATGGGGCGGCAGGAACATATTCAAAATATCCTTTAAGGACATAATGAACAGCAATGGTCGATTAGAAGCTTTTTACAACGAGGTAATAAACTCCGGATATATCTTCCAGGATAGAGTTGTTCAACATCCAGAGCTTAACAGGGTGAGTCCGTATTCATTAAATACCATCCGAATAGATACTTTTACCAATAAAGATGGTATTACTAAAATATTTAATGCCTATCTGAGATTTAGCTGCAAAGAGACTATTACCGACAATGTTTCAGGCGGGGGCATGTTTTCAGGAATCAATATGGAAAATGGGATGCTATATGAGGAAGCATTTGGAGACTTTCACAAAGGTGACAATACAGTCTTATTATCTCATCCCTTAACTGGCCTGGTATTTAAGAATTTTCAAATACCATTTTTTCAACAGGCCAAAAAATTAGCCAAAGAAGCTGCAAAATTCCTGCCATATACAAAGCTGATTGGCTGGGACATAGGAATACAGCCAACCGGACCGGTTCTGATAGAAGGCAACTGCTACAGCAACCTGTTTAATACTGAAATTGCACAAAAGGGGCACCTCAAAAATCCTGTTGTTCAAGAACTTCTTAATGAGCTAGATGTCTTTTATAACAAAAACGGGAACAGGCTGGATGAGCTAAAGAAAAGGTTCCCTTATCATTTATGAACCTATAACAGGGAAAAAAGCTTATCCGTCATCAGGCTGATTTTCCAGGTCATTATTTAATTCTTCACTTGCCCCTGTTTCTTTAAGATCATGGATGCTGTTATCAATTATGTACAGTATAATACACAGAGTCACTATAGAAAAAGGATTGGTAAAGGAACCGGCAACGGGCAGTGCCAATACAGTATTAAATAGATAATACTTAATATATGTATACCGTTGTTTTACCGGAGATCTCAAGGCTTTTATCAACAACCAGAAAACCCCGATCAAAAAAAACAATCCAAATTTGGAAAAATCACCTATTAATCCAATATCGGATTGATAAAAGCCCCTGGCTACCTTATAAGCATGAACACGAAGACCATAAATGGAGCCCATATGGTCCTGTCCGTTGCCAAAGAAATAGGACAGAGTGTTGGGAAAAAAGTCAGTGAGAAAAAAGGTAGCCGCCCTGATCCTGACATTACTTTGGATTGTTTCACTCTGTTCTTCAGACACTTCAATTAATCCCGCAAATATATCCTGAAAAATAAAGTAAACAGGAATTGCCGAAATTAAAAAAAGCATAAAAATCAAATACCGCGACCTCACAACATTGCTGAATATAAGGCTCATTATTGCTGTAAAAGCAGTAATAGCCAGAGCATACCGGGTACCGATGAGTATAAGAATTGAGAAAAACAGAAGAACAAGGAATATATAACGAAGCTTATTTGAAGTGTAAAACCGGTGAAGGCACATAAATAAAGAGAGGCCCATGAATGACGAGCCCGGGATGAATATTCTTATGGTTCCCCTGTCTACATCCTGCCTGACATCAAATATGGCCGTTGGGTAGATCGCATACTGAAAAAGGTAGGAAATTGCATACACTATGCCAAGGGTAAGTATTACTTTTTCCAGCTCCTTAGTGTCCGGTCTTAATATATGAAGAAAAAAATAGAACAGGTAATAATACATAAAACGTTGAGCCCAGAAGGTAAGCATATAGCTCTGATTGTGATATGCCTGTGCAATCACCATGCTGAGAAATACTCCTGTAAAGATGAGAAAAACCGGCTGCCTGAAATTATGGGTGATGGGATCCCTTTTTCCATAAATTTCCATAACAATAATTACTGCAAGCATCATTGCAGTCACAGCGAATTGAACAAGATATATAAATTGAGTGGGAAAAAACACAACCCGGAAGAAAAACGCCGCGCTAAGTAAAATAAAAAAAATCACTATTTTTTTAGCCATATCTACTATTTGATTTTCTTACCAATTCTTTCTGTTATTGACTATTTGAAAATTAATAGTGTTATTAAATAATTTCATATCACATCAACAATATTAATACCACACAACCCTGACTTTGTTCAATAATTTTATCTTAAATCATAATTTCATTCACCCATGCACTTGTTCACCTGAAATACCTTTTAATCCTTAAAAGATAATTATAAATCTTATATCTGAAAATCATCATTAATTCACTCATAATAAAAGTAGCCCGGTAAAAGTAATTGAAATCAGAAATAAACTTTGCTGCTCTCTCATTTCTTGTCATAGGAGTAATGTCTTTTTTATTGGCAAGGAAAATTTCTTCACCCTGAATATCAAAAATCACATTCATTTCATGCGGCTTGAGAGATCTGGCAAAACCAAGAACATAAGAGGTGCATTTTTTTGTTGTCAGAAGAAAATCTTCATTGATTTTGCCTATGTTTTTGTGTCCGTATAAATCCACCGCAAAATCTAATTTTTTAAGCTTATCATTGCAATTCTTTAACCTCTCAGGTATTACTTCAAAATGGGCATCATAAACGCTTACAGATTTTTTCAGTGTTTTAAAGGTAAAGTTTTTATCACTGACAAGAAGTAAAGACTGGACTTCAAAAGTTGACATACTCCTGTTGGTGCCAACATCATCAAAATTGGTAGTTAGTGAAACACGGGGGTAGACAAAAAACCTGTTGTGCTCAACCAGAAATGCAATAAAGAATTTCTTCCAGCTTCTCTCAGGCCACATTAGAACATGATCAGGCATGCCCCTGATGGTTTTAATATCGGGATTAGTATCATACCATTTCCTGAATGCATCCCAGTGATCGCGGGTCCATATCTGCCCTGAAGAACAGGCATACTGAATAAAATAGACATCGGAGTCATCAGCCAGCGGACTGAAAGGCTCCGGATATTGCGTATTCTCAATATACATGTAATTAAACAGGGCAATTCCTCCAATATCCTTATCACTATCATAAAACTCAAGAGCTTGCCGGGCATAGCCATAAAAATAGGGGGAAACGAACAGGTCATCTTCCAAAATTATAACGGAGCCATATTCATATACAAGGTCCCCACAAGATATTATATGCTTTTTTAGACCAATATTACGCGGATGAATAATTACCTGTTTGTCGCCCGCATCCCATTTATACTCCCTGGCAAAATCAACTAGGGGAGAGTTATCGGGAGCATGATCAATGCTTATTATAAGTTTTGTGTTTTCAGGATAATAACTCCTGCTCAGTGAGCCCAAAAGACGTTTAACAGAATCTAGCCGGTTATAGGCTACTACGACAATGACAGGATTGTGTTTATTTGATATCATAAATATTGAATTCTTGATTAAATAATTAACTCAAATGGCATCATTTTTTTCCGGATGAAAACTTGTTTTTTATCATAAAAGTCATTTTTGCTTTACCAACTTCAAATATCTTCACTATATCATTCCTTTGAAAATAGAGAATATGAACCCCGTATACTAAAATAGAAATTACTGAAATAAAATAACGATCAGTCCATGTTCCAAATAACATTAAAAGAGAAAGTAAAATTTTTGGAGCCCAGAAATTTATAACGTGGGAAGGTTTGAATCCAAAAGTTTTTCCAAATCCGAAAACCAGGTTAATAGGAATAATAATTGTAAGATAGCTCAGAGTATAAAAACGTGCAATATCAATAACCGAAAATAATGATCCCAAAACAATTGCCCCCACCATAATTGCAGCAGAAACTACCCCGACGTACATAAGAACTCTCTCTTTACGGAAGAGAATAAAAATATTCCCGGTTGTTGAAATAAGTGTCTGGCTTAAAATCAGCAACCCAAAGTAAGGTAAATAATCTGCAACCTCTAGCCAGTTATCACCCCAGAGAATTGAAACAAATGTTGTCGGAAAAACAATCAATATAAAAGCTATAGGATAATTTAAAAGGCTTATAATACCTAAAATATTAAGGTATTCTTTCTGGATTGATCCTCCTTCCGACTGAAGCTTTTTGAGGCTAGGATATAAAACATTGCCAAACAGACCGGTTATTAGCTTCAGAGACAACGTTAAAAGACGATAGGCCCGGTTATATATACCAAGAGGTGCTTCACCATACACTTTACCCACAATGAGATTGTCAGCATTTCTTGCCCAATAGTTAATAAGATTGAATCCAGTAAGATTGCCCATTATACTTTTGGCTTTCCTGAAGCCGGCAACAGTATATTTCCGGGGATAAAGCCGGAAAGTAAAATTTACCTTACGTGAATAAAAATAGTAAATATATACCGATGAAATCAATCCGGGAAGTATAAGTGACCAGTAGGAGAAATTAAAATACGCAAACACAATCATAAAAAATACGGATACCAGGTTAGCAAGAAATGAAACCTTGCCCATATAATTAAAATTCAGACCCTTGGCCAGCAATGCATAGGGGACTATATTAATGGTTCGTATGATAAACATAGATGACAAAACAATTGTTGGCAGTATGAGCTCCATATTATCATAGAACACAGCAATAGGATAGGCAAGCAGGCACATTAATAAAAATAATGCAAGCCCCATTATAAATGCAAGGTTACTTATAGCCTTGTGGTATGTATATTTGTAATCACTCCTGATAATATCAAAGGAAAGGCCTGCATCAGTGAATATCATTATAAATCCGGTAAATACAGTAATCAATGCCACCACTCCGTATTCAGCGGGTAAAAGTAATCTGGAAAGAACAGCAGTTGCAACAAAATTAATTACCTGGGTACTGTAATTATAACCACCAAGGGTGATAATATCTTTAAAAAATTTCTTTCTGAAACTCATTTAATTCTCCTTAATCGCCATTTCATAATATCTGATATGCTGGCATGAAACAATATCCCAACTCCAGTTCTCTTTGGCATAATTATAGTTATCAATGCCCTTGCCTTCAAGAGAAAGCTTTTTCCCTTTATTAACAGCCTCGGATAAAGAGATGTCATCTCCCGGAGTAAACACAGGATTGCCGGTTTTCCTTAATATTTCACCAACAACTCCTATGTCCGGTCCTACAACAACTTTTTCGTAAAAAAATCCCAGTATCAGGTTTCCTGAATTAAGAATCTGCAACCTGGGAATCAGCACCATATCTGAAGAAATAAAATACAAGGGAACTTTGTCTTCAGGAACAAACCAACTTTCAGCAAACACATTCCTTTCAGCAAGTAGTGAGAGCTTTTGAAATGAGCGAATTAATAAGCTTTCACTGAATTTGTAATTAGGGATTATCAGTTTCTTTTTTTTCTCCTCTAATAATCTGAAAGATCTCAAAATAAGTTCGTTTTCATCGTAACTTCTTACTCTTCCAAAAGCAAGTACCGCAAAATCTTTGGCCTTTAACATTAAATATTTTCTTGCATCAGACCTCTTTAAACCTTTTCTAAACCTTGTAAATAACCCGTGAGGAATTACAGCATGGATTACATTATTAGAATTAATATTACCATAATGATCATTAAATAACGTTTTGCTAATTTCACCGTGATGAATTAAAAAATCTGCTTTTTCAAACACAGCTGAATACAATTTATTTGACTTTTCCCCAGGAAATAAATGGGGATATAGATTATGAATTGTACAAAATATTTTGGCACCCTTGTCTTTCCAGAAATTTATGCGCGTCAATAATTTATCATTAAATTTTTCATCTGGAGTATTCCAACCACACAATTCCTCAATCCATTGCAAGTGAATAATATCATATTTAATATCTGAATACCAAAATTCATCAAAATCAACTCTAATATACCAGTTTGGTCTCTGCCGGTTTATTGATTCCGATAGTTCACATGGATATGGATTCAGGCAAAGTTTATCTGTTGCAAATAAAATATTCATAATTCCGTATTAGCAAATTTTCAACTTTTCTTATTATTATTCTTACTCATCCTGTTGCTAAAAAATAATCGATAGAATATGGATTTTGCGTATTCGGAAGGCCTGATAGGCTGAATAAGAAAACGCTTATGCCACTTAAGACATTCCTTATCTCTTGCAAGCCAACGTTTAATAAGGAACCAGGCATAGTTCATCCTGTGTTTAGAATAATATTGTCTGAGTTCAGGGAATATGGGCAGGCTCTCTGAGATGGCAAAATCCTTAAAAAAAATGCTGGTATTATACTTTTCAGAAACTTTGCTGGTCAGGGTCTCGTTATGCCTTCGGGTGAAACTAAGCACTTGAAATACGAATCCGAGGTCTGATAGTTTTAAAACTTCATATGCCAACATAGTATCTATATGGTAGCTCTTTGAATCAAATATTTTCGGGTAGCCAGGCAATTTTTGCAAAACTGAATTACGAAACATTAACGTATTAACAGAACCGGTTATCTCAATTTTCTGTAAAAGCTGCTCATAAAGTATCTTTTTACCGGAGAAAACCGGCCCGTTATAATAATCAAGACCATCACACCTTATTTTCCTTTCATCAAGACGGTAGGATGAGCAAATTCCTGTCTGTGGATATTTATCCATAAGCTTGACCATCCGTAAAAGATAATCAGGGAAAATCCAGTCGTCAGCAGGAATAATTTTTACATAATTTGATTTGCCGGAGATTTTTGAAATTGCAATATTCCAGTTTTCTGCCTGGCCTTCAAATTCCTGATTATTATGGATAATAAACCTGTCATCCTTTTTTGCAAACTCCTCAGCAATTAATAGGGTATTGTCTGTACTTTGATTATTATTAATAATGCACTCATAGTTTGTATATGTTTGTTTTTTAATACTATCCAGGCATTCAGCCAGGTACTTCCCCCCATTGTAAACAGGCACTATTACAGAGACAAAACTTTTTGAAACTTCTCCAGAATCTGACATAATTGACTACTTTAATCTATTATTAAGTTAATATGCTCGGAAAATCATAAATTTGAATTTTGACAAAAACTTATATGAATATCATTTAATTTTTCTTAAAATTTCCTTAGCAGCATGTTCTCCTCTCAAAAATGATTCATCAGACCAGGCATATGACCAATCGGCAAATCTGCCACCATAGTAGATACTATTTTCAATTAAAAACTCATGTAACAGATCAACAGCTGGTTTACGATCATGATCAAAAATAACCTGGGCATATGGTGACAACCATGCATTGCTGAATAAAACTTCATCTCTTATTCCCAGTATCCCGCATTTAATAAGCTCATCCTTTATTATCGGGATATAATCTTCCGGTTTTTTAGTTAAGGGTTTATATTTATCTGAAAAATATATTTCCGCCTGGATGCTACTACAACCAACTGGAGCAAGATCAGAAGAAAACATGCTCGGGAAACTGAGCCTGGTTGTATAAAAGTCCTCATCGTAAAAATAGATCCAATGATTATCACTAATATTTGGTCTGTTTACTCCGAAATTCACAAGCACACATTGAGTACATGCTAATTTATTCGCAGCTTCTTTTATTTCCAAAGGAGCATCTTCTATGCTTAATATAAGCTTGTTAAGAGGTAAAGAGGATATTAAATATTTATATTTTACTTTACGGCCGTTAACAAATCCTATTTCATTTCTGGACAAGTTGATGCTGGACAACTCATGTTTGAAATGTATATCTATTGTCCTTTCAATGCCTTTCATAAATGAAACATACCCCCCATGACGCGGATACCGGAATTCCTTGATATAATGAACATCAGATTTAGCAGGAGATAGCATGCCATAAATAACCTCTTCCAATTTGGGTTTGTATAATCTGGGGCCAAGCCAGTCAATAGTCAAATTGCTAGCTTCCGTAGTATGGAACTTCCTGGTATATTTCATAGGAAAATTCTCAGAAAATGTTTTTCCATAAGTTGAATATAACCATTGTTCATAATTTTCAATTTTTGGATTACTCTCCTGGTATGTATCGATCATCTCGGTCAGTATCTGAGTATTGAACTCAGCATTTAGTCCATTTAAATTAACCTGAGCAGGATGAGTAATCCACTTTCCTTTCCAGTAATTACAAGGGTTCGCTTGAAATTCAACATAGTCATTATCTATGTTGGAAGCAAAGATGTCTTTAACCTTTTCACTCTTAGTGAAAGAAATATGGGGCCCATCATCAAACACCCATTTATTATCAAAAAGGTATGAGGCGCAATGTCCTCCGTAATAATCATTCTTCTCGAACATTAATACCTCAACATTTTCCTCCCTGAATTTCCTGGCAGCTCCATAACCTGCCATACCTGCGCCCAGTATAATTACTTTGCTCATCCGAAATAAGTTTAAATTTTAGAGAAATGCCTGTTTTTTTTTATCAAAATCTTTCCACCAATCAACCGTTTCCTGAAGCCCGGTTTTCAGATCATATTTTGGATAGAGGGAAAGCTGGTAGTTAAGTTTATCAACATTTGCATATACAACCTGATTTTTTACTTTTTCAGGCCTTCCTATCTTTAGCAATTCCGGCCTTCCAATGATATCGGCAGCAAGTTTGGCTATGTCCCCCAGCTTTGTCGGTATACCGGTACTTATATTAATAACACCATTATAATTATCAAAAAGCAGTTTTGACAAAATATTCACAGTGTCCTTAACATACATATAATCGCGATAGATCTCACCATTATTAACAGTTACACTAACTCCCCGTAATAGAGATGTGATAATTTCAGCAACGAGCTTTTTAGGATGCTCATGAGGTCCATAGAGAAAAAACAGCCGTGGCCATACTATTTCAAGTCCATGGAACTTGCAGTATGTGAATGCAAATTCTCTTAAAATATTCTTGCTGGCACTATACAAATTATTATTACTGGTAGGTGTAATATCCTCACTACAATATCCGTAGTTCCAGTCATATTCGAAGCCTGAGCCAATCATGATTACTCTTTGTCCGTTATTTTTTTGAAACTCTTCAAGCAGGTTAATACTGGTCTTTAACCAGTCAAAATTTTCCGGTAAATCATAATTACTTGGTGATAAACTCCATGCCAGATGTAAAAGATGACTTGCCTGTATGGAATTAATAATATTTTTCACATCACTATGATTGTGAAGGTCACACACCACGTATCTGATGTTATTATGCAGGGAAACGATCCCGGGATTACGGGTTAGAATGAATATCTCAGCATCAAGAACAGACAGAGCAGATATTAGATTTTTGCCAATGAATCCGGAACCGCCGGTAATAATTACTTTACTCATTAATAATATCTTAAAAAGGAGAAGTGAAATTTTTTAGTGCAGGCATACTTTTATCTTTATCAGATAAAACCGGATTGGAATCCGGCCACTCAAATCCTATAGAATTCCAGTTAATTCCACCATCTGATGCAGGCTCATATTTAATAGAATTTAAAGAAACAAAAATTGAATTATCTGTTAGGCTATAAAAACCATGAGCTAATCCTTCGGGCACATATAAGAGATTTCCCTTTTCAGAAGATAATTCGGTTGAAAAATAATCCCCATAGGTTTTGCTCGATTTTCTCAGGTCAACAACAACATCGAGTAAGTTTCCAAAAAGGCAACTCACCAATTTAACCTGACTGTTGGGTGGTGTCTGAAAGTGCAGTCCCCTCAATACTCTCTTATTTGAAACTGAATAATATTTTTCTTCATAATGTGAACATAGCCCGGATTCCTGAAATTCCTGCTCATGGTAAAATTTAATGAATCTGCCACGCTTATCATGGAATACATTGGGTTGGATCTCATAACAACCTTCAATAGTTGTCGGGTTTAATTGAAATTTACTCACTTGAATACAGATTTTATTGTTAATCAATTCTTATCACAGAAACATCATGTTTATCCATGTAATAACATACTGTTTTACCAGATTTTCCATGATGCCTTCTCATTTTTCCATAATTCTTCAAGAACGTATTTATCCCTCAAAGTATCCATAGGCTGCCAAAATCCAGTATGCTTATAAGCATGTAACTCACCTTCAGAGGCCAATTTTTCCAAAGGTTTCTTTTCAAAAATGGTAGAATCATCTTCAATATAATTTAACACTTCAGGTTCAAGCACAAAAAACCCTCCATTAATCCAGGCTGATCCAATGTTATCTCCTGCTGGCTTTTCCATAAAAGAGTCGATTTTTGTTTCACCTTCTTCCAGAGAAAAAACGCCAAAACGACCAGGCTGTTTAACCGAGGTTAAAGTTGCTTTTTTCCCGTGACTCCTGTGAAACTTTAAAAGGGCGCCAATGTCAATGTTGGCTACACCGTCTCCATATGTCAGGCAGAATGTTTCATTATTGATGTACTCTGACACTTTTTTTATCCTTCCTCCTGTCATGGTACTCTCTCCGGTATCAACAAGAGTAATTTTCCATGATTCAGGTTGCTTTTTAAGCACCTCTATACTGTTAGAATTTAAATCAATAGTCAAATCCGATGTATTAAAATAATAATTAGAAAAGTATTCTTTAATGATATGACCTTTATAACCACAACAAATTACAAAATCATTTATCCCATAATGGGAATATATTTTCATTATGTGCCATAAAATAGGTTTATCTCCTATCTCTACCATTGGCTTGGGTCTTATGCCACTTTCTTCACTTATTCTTGTACCATAACCTCCCGCTAATATTACAGCAATCATAGTTAATTATTTATTGATTAAACTTTCTTTAATTATAAATACCTGATTATTATAAATACTGCCGGTTCTGATAATCTTCAATCTGCTTACAGCTCAAATCAACCATATTTATTCCATCAGATTGTGCTTTGTACCAGTCTACAGTCATTTTAACCGATTCACTAAAGCCAAGCTTAGGATTCCAATCCAGCAGATTCCGGGCTTTTGCTATATCTAAAGTAAGCAGTCCAGCTTCGTAGGGACTGTTCTCAGAGGGATGTCCGCAGGCACTGTATGAGCCAGTACCCCAACATCTTACAACCTCCTGGACTAGCGCTTCAACATTCTTTATGCCCTCATAGCCAGGACCAAAATTCCAGGGCTCGGAATATAAGTTAATATTTTCAAGCATCTTATGGGCCAGGTTCAAATACCCTCCCAACGGCTCAAGGACATGTTGCCAGGGCCTCACAGCAAATGGATTACGTACTTTTATCGGTTCATTACAAAGTAATGAATTAATACAATCCGGAAGAATACGATTCTTAGCCCAGTCACCCCCTCCGATAACATTACCAGCCCTGGCAGTAGCCAGTCCGATATCTCTTTGAGACTTAAAAAATGATTCACGATATGAGTTTACTAAAAGTTCTGCCGCAGCCTTACTGGCACTATAGGGATCACGCCCCCCAAGCCTGTCATTTTCCCTGTATCCATAAATCCATTCACAGTTCTCATAGCACTTATCAGTAGTAATTACGATGATAACTTTAACCGATGGTGTTTGCCGGCATGCTTCGAGAATATTTGCCGTACCCATAACATTTGTCCGGAATGTTTCAATTGGCCTTTCATATGAATCTATAACAAGGGGCTGTGCTGCTAAATGAAAAATTATTTCCGGTTTCTGCTCAATAAATATGGAAAGAATACTTTCATAATCGTTTATATCCTCCCTAATATCTTCACAAATAGATGAAATATTCAATTCATGAAATGCACCATTTATATTCACAGGATCGAGTGATATCCCACAAATCTCAGCATTGATGATCTTGAGCCACAAGGTAAGCCAGGATCCCTTAAAACCGGTATGTCCGGTAACCAAAACCTTTCTTTTTGATAAATTTGTATTCATACATTAGCAAATGAGTTGAAACAATGTTGTGACTTTTATCCTGTTATTGAATTGACATGCTCCTGTTTATTTGGAGTGGCAGCCTTGATTTTTGCAGATTTGGCAAATAAAGGTCCATCGGCAGGATCTCGTTCAATCATATATCATAATCATAATAATTACTAACTTATTATAAGTGGATTTGTTCAAAATCATAAATAGGCTAATAAATGATTCTCTCTAAATCTGAAAATCAAGGTACAAAACATTATCGACTGTCCAATGCTTACCAGGCAAAAGATTTTTATCGGCAAATACTTCGATTAAACCAATGACCTTATAAACATTACCGGAATATGATGTAATATTAATTCAACTTTTGGTCTGTATAGAACATTGCGGATACATAGCTTACCACGTTAGCTGAGCCTTTAATATTTCCTGAATCGCCCCTGCTAAGGATTTTTATTCGGTACCCGGGATCAAGCAATTCAGAGTAAGCCATCAGCGCCATTATAGGTCCATATCCACAAACAGAAATGAAATTTTCTTTTATACATCGGTAAACCCCTTCAGCGTTACGGGTTGTAATTTCGTCAAGAACAATGTTATCCATCTTATTAGCTTCTGAACGGGGTAAAAAATGTGAAAAATCAGATGAAGCGATTACCAGCGTTCTGCCATTCAGCCGTTGTATGGTAGCTTCTATAATGCCAGCCAGCTTTTTTGCCGATTCAAAGGTTTGATCAACCATGTTAACACTCACCAGTTTTGGATGACCACCAAGAAAGTGAAGTATATAGGGAACAATAACCTCTGCAGAATGCTCCTTTGCCTGGGCAATAGCTGAGAAAGGCAAGTTCATCTCCCCGGCAAATTCCATGTCTGTTTTTATTTTCCCGTTTGAAACTTCCCAGTAGTGATGATCATCAACAGAAAGAGGGGGTCCGGCACCATGATGATTGGGGTGAAGAATGATGACAGTGTCAGGATCAAGATCGTTATTCCTTACTGAATCGAAGAAATGCACAGCCTGCCTTCCGCAATATTCAATGCCGGCATGAGGCACTATCCCCCCAATGATATTGCCGGAAACGGGCTCAGGTTTTATATGTGATTTTTCCTCAAAGTAAACTCTTTTAATAAGTTTCGAAAGCTCACTCTTTTCCGCAGGATAAAACATCCCGGCAACAACTGCTTGTCTGATATCTGTTTGGTCATCATCCATAATAAAATATTTAAAATTTCTATCAGAACAAATTGTTCTATCGCAAGTTAAAAAAAAGGAGTGAACCTTGAAATTGAAAAAGTATATTTATTTTATGCTGCTTAAAAAATGATTAAATTCAAAAAATAATAAATAATATTTTTACATTTATGGTTTAGAAAAATTATCCAAACATGTACAAATCCCCGGTTATGAACCATAGATTAACTCCCTTACTGCTGTTGCTGTTTATTTTAGCCAATCATGCATTTTCCTTGAATCCCGGTAAGCAGGAATTTTATCAATTAAAAGTCTACAGTTTCACTGATAA
>SLPB01000091.1 GCA_007132225.1 Bacteroidales bacterium
GAAGTGAAATTTCCTTACTGCCGTCTACAGCTTTTATTGTTCCGTCATCATCAAACCTGATGCGAACAGGTCGATTCCCGAAACGGTCGGTCACATCTATTTCCAGTATACCGTTATCAGATTGTTTGGGGAAAACAGCAACCTCTATTTCTGCTTTTTCTGTCTCTTCAAATACGCGGATAGCCCTGGCATAATCATAAGGATCCTTATCCTGTAATAGAAGGCTTTTATTTCTGGAAGAGGGAAAGTCAACCACTTCAACAGGAGACCACTTTGGCGCATAAATATTCCAATCGGTAACCGCTCCCCCTGTCTCCAGGTTATTGAAGTCATCACTAACATTGCCCTGAACACTGTAACAAATTGGAACAGGCACCCTGCTGACCCATATATCTTCCTTGTTCATACTGTAAGTTAGCCACATATAGTCGCCGGGAGGATCTCCGTTTCCTTCGATAATCCCGCGCACATAGTTTGGCCCGAAGTCTTTCCATAAACCCGTAAAACGGCGAGGAGGAACCTCTCCGTTAACAAGTACCATATCATCAAAAATTATTCCATCATCACTTGATATCACAATAAGCGGATAACGATATGTGGTATTATCAATAGGATTATATACAATGGCATAACGGCCGTCTTTGGTTGCCTGACCCCACATTTTTCCTCCCGACATAATAAGTGTAGGTGATTTAACCGGTGTGCTGAAATGAATTCCGTCGTCAGATAACGTGGTAAGCGATCTCTTGAACAATCCAACAATTTTACCATCCTTTCTGCGGTAAAAATTAAATGCCGAGCCTGATTCCGTTGTCGAATAAAACCCATCAAACCCATGGTCTTCATCCCACCATTGCAAAGTTATCAGTTTATCAGCAAGCAATTCATTACAAGCTTCAATAAATCCCTGATCATCTGATTCGGTGTAAAAGGGATAGCTGGTATTTGTTTCATTCCACTCATTATGGCTGCTGTAACGGATAAAATAAATAGGCCCGTATGTCCCGTCTTTATATGCTTCGCGCACAACACGTCCAATCCCCCCGTCAAGCTTACCCACTGTAGCATGTCCATAAAATGCCAAAACAAGGAGCCTTCCGTCAGGGGCAGTGTAAAATCCCATTCGCTGGTGCATCATATAACCCCTGTAACCTTCAGGAATATTAACTCCTTCAGGCGCTTTATAAGGGGGGAAAACCACTTCCGGATCCTCCCATTTGCGTCCGTCCGGGGATGTTGTAATAAGAGTTTGTCCGGGTTCAATATGCTCATCTTTGGGGTTACTAAGATACTGCACATAGAAATTACCATTCCAGTAAGCAATATTGGGGGCATGATTATATGTCCAATGCTGGCCCTTCCACCTGGGAAAGGCCCGGTTTACCCTCATGGTCTGACGGCTCTCCGTTCCAATTGCATATCTAAGTCTGCCTTCATGAACGCCAGGATCAATAGTGGTACCTCCTATATAACGGACCGGTTCATTGATACTTCCGGTCTGTGTAGATCCCTGATAGATAAAAACTGTAAAAGACAACAGCACTTGCAGACAAATAATTCTTATGTTCCTGATTCGGTTATTTGAAGTCATTGTTAAGTTCTTAATTAATATCATTAGCAATTAATTACTGTCAAAGTAAATAAAAAATTCCACCATAAAGATAGATATTATCTATAAATGTAAATGATTTTAAAAATGCGAAATCCATCTGATGAAGACAATTCAAACAGGTGCTCCTGGTAATAATTTTTGAGGTTGATTTAACGCTTAATAAATTTCCAGGGCCAGGTATAATTTATTATCCAACAATAATCACCGGATCACAATAAAAATATTCTTGCTATTGAACAAATGACCGGGGAATTTGGTTACCCGGGATTGGAGATTTGTTGGAAACCATTTAATATTTTAATTATTATGAGTGCAAAAATTGCCTTCTTTGACAGCAAGCCTTATGACAGGGATATATTCAACGAAGTGAACCAGGATTTTGGGTTTGAAATTAAGTTTTTCAAATTCAACATTACAGCCGATAACGCTGTCCTGGCCAAAGGCTTCGATGTAATCTGCGTTTTTGTCAATGACATTGTCTCAAAAGAAATAATTGATAAGCTTCATGAAAACGGAGTAAAGCTTATAGCTCTCAGAAGCGCAGGCTATAACAATGTTGACCTTAAAGCAGCATATGAAAAGATCACTATAGCCAGAGTACCTGCCTACTCACCCAATGCTATAGCCGAGCACACCGTTGCCCTTATGCTTTCACTCAACCGAAAAATTCACAGAGCATACTACCGGACGAGGGATTCCAATTTTTCGCTGGTTGGACTGATGGGCTTTGATATGTACAAAAAATATTCGGGTGTGATAGGCACCGGCAAAATAGGGAAAGCCCTGGTAAAAATACTGTCCGGATTTGGCATGAAGGTTCTTGCATATGACCCTTATCCCGATAATGAATTTGCAGCAGAAACAGGATGCAGCTACGTAAGCCTGAATGAATTGTTTGCGAAATCGGATGTTATATCCCTTAACTGTCCACTGACCAGGGAAACAGAATATATGATCGATAAACAGAGCATATTAAAAATGAAGGATGGGGTCATGATAATTAACACCGGCAGGGGAAAGCTGATAAAAACCTCCGACCTGATCGACGGATTGAAAAGCGGGAAGATAGGAAGCGCCGGACTGGATGTTTATGAGGAGGAGGCCGAATATTTCTTTGAAGATCTTTCCAACCGGGTTCTAACTGATGATATACTGGCAAGACTGCTGACATTTAATAATGTTATAATAACCTCCCATCAGGGATTCTTCACAAGGGAAGCGATGCATAATATTGCCGAAACAACAATGAACAATATTAAAAATTTCCTTGATAAGAAGGATAAAAAAGAATTTAATGAAATATGTTACAAATGTCACCAAAACACGCATTCCTGAAAACAACAGTGCTGAACCTTTCATAAATGCGCTGAACCTCTCATAAGCATAACAGGCACAGCCGGTAAGCCAACATGTTAATATGTTAAAATTTATTAATTAAATGATATTAATATCAAATTTTCCATATCTTTCCCCGGATGTTAAAAACAATACAATCAATGATGATCAAAATACTTAAATACACAGGCTTATCAGTTTTGGCAATTACACTGTTATTGCTCTCTTTCTCCTTTTATAACATAAGGGACAGGCACAGGGGCTATTTAGTAGATATAGAAATTGAAGCTCCATCACCTGCAACAGTTCACGCAGGTTTTGCCGCTTTTAAAATAACACCGGAAGTAATTGATACCTGGACCGATGTAAAGGGCAATTCCAGGTACAGGCCCAGAGAAGGTGATACTTATGAGGATGTTACAGGCAGCGGAAAATTTGATGCCGTATGGATATCAGGCTTTCACAACAGAAAACCTGCCCAGGGCGTGTATGATGATCTCTGGGCCAGGGCCATGGTACTTGATGACGGGCAAACCCGAATGGCATGGGTAGCGCTCGACGCATTAGGAATGTTTGGGTGCGACATAATTGATATCAGGAAAAGCCTTCCTGAAAGCCTGGGAATTGACTATGCAATTATATCCAGCAGCCATACCCACTCCGCTCCGGACCTAATGGGAATGTGGGGGCCCGGGTTTTTAAGGTCAGGCGTGGATCCGGAATACATGGAATACGTCAAGAGACAGTCCGCCGCTGCCATTGAAGCTGCCGTAGCCGCTCTCCGCCCCGCCAGGTTCAGATTTGCTGTTGACAAAGAAAATGCAGCATCCATGATCAAGGATACCCGCCAGCCAATAGTTATAAATCCGGAATTAAGAATAATGCAGGCCATTGATAAAGAAACCAATGAAACGCTTGGCACGCTGGTTCAGTGGGATAATCACCCCGAAACCGTCTGGAGCAGGAACCTGCTGATATCATCCGATTTCCCCCACTATCTCAGGGAAGGTATTGAAAAAGGAGTGTGGCACGGCGATTCACTGGTAACTCCAGGACTGGGTGGTGTAGCAATGCATGTAACCGGAAACTGCGGTGGATTGATGACTACATACCCTGATGTGGAAATAGACTGTCCCTTTACTGATACTGTTTACCTGGAGCCCTCATTTGATAAGGTACGTGCCCAGGGCCTGACCCTTGCTCAACTCACTATTGATGCACTGAATTCCCGGGATGCAGTAGACATGGATCAGGGAGGTATAGAGCTGAGAGCAAAATCCATTGATCTGCCCCTTAAAAACAGGATATTCAGGCTGGGTGCAGCAATAGGGATTCTTGACCGTGGTCTCACCGGCTGGATGAAATTCCGGTCAGAAGTAGCTTTCTGGCAAATGGGTCCTGCCAGTTTCCTGCACCATCCAGGCGAATTATATCCTGAGATAGCAGATGGGGGAATAGAAGCCCCGGAAGGACAGGACTTTAACATCGGGCCCCAGGAGATCCCACCACTCAGACATGTAATGCCGGGTGAGTTCAAATTTATTACCGGTCTTTCCAATGACATGATAGGCTATATCATTCCCAAAAGCCAGTGGGATGTTAAGGCCCCTCATACATACGGGAGGAATAGCCGGCCCTACGGGGAAATAAACTCACTTGGCCCTGAAACAGCCCCGCTCCTGCATTCAGCTATGATGGAACTTCTTAAGGTGGAATAATATTTTGAAAACTAACCGGCTTAATGCCAAGGCTGTTTTTTTATCAGATCAGCCTGGTAGTGCCGCCCTTTTCCAGCATAATATCCATTAAGGGCCGGTTAGACTGCCATGATCCGCCTGTAAAATCCGGTATATCTACAGACCTTGATCGATTTGCAACTGACCATTCACTTAAAGGGATAACAGAACTCCATGATGCTGCATCATATACATTCATATCAAGGGGCAGCCCGTTACGAAGGCAATCTATAATTCGCCAGTCCATCAGCGTATCCATTCCTCCGTGCCCTCCTACCTGCCTTGCCATCTCTCCTATTCGCCTGGTAATTTCAGGTGTATATCTCTTTTCAATATCTTTAAACTCATCAGAGGAAAGCCAGCCACGATGACTCGTAGCTATCCTTGCAGGTAAGGGGTATTTGCGGGCAATCCCTTTTGTTCCGCTAATAAGATGTATACGGGAATAAGGCCGGGGTGAACTTACATCATGCTGAACCATTATAGAACGTCCTATGGATGTACGGATAATGGTGGTGTTCATATTTCCCCTGTAATCACGACCGGCATAAGGTTCCCAGAAATCATCTCCGGCAGCAAGCTCCTCCGCTCTTTTACCCATCATGAAATCTTTACTGGATAGTGAAACCAGAAAATCCATTTTATCTCCGTAATTAACATCCATCAATTGGCAGATTGGTCCAAGGCCATGCATCGGATAAAGGCTGCCGTTCCTTCCCGAATTTTCCTCCAGCCTCCACATATCAGAATATGCAGTTTTTGAAAAATTAAGGTCCATCAGGTCATGTATATAGGCTCCCTCGCCATGTATAAGCTCGCCGAAGAACCCCTGCCGTGCCATATTAAGGGTCACCATTTCAAAAAAATCATAACATACATTTTCAAGCATAATACAATGCTTGCGGGTATCTTCGGATGTTTCAACCAGCTGCCAGCATTCTTCAATTGTTTGCGCGGCAGGAATTTCAGTAGCTGCATGTTTGTCATTCACCATTGCATACACTGATTGTGGTGTATGCAGATGCCATGGTGTGCAAATGTACACCAGATCAACATCATCTCTTTCACAAAGTTTTTTCCATTCATCCTCACCCCCGGAGTAAACTGCGGGATCGTGGCCGTAATTCCTGACAAACTCCCTGCCCCTGTTAACCCTTGAGGGATCGAGGTCGGAGAGGGCAGTAATATTCACACCTTCAATCCGCACATGACGTCTGAGGGCTCCATATCCACGACTGCCAATTCCTATTATTCCTATGCGGACAGTATCAAGCCCTGGAGCAGCATACCCGCTCATGTTAAAGTTCTGTTTGCGGTATTGCCTGAAAGGTGCTTTATCCTGCTCGTTCCCGCTGCACCCTGCAAAGCCGGCTGTAGTAATAGCAGCACCGGCAAGACCCGTAATTTTTATAAAATCCCTGCGATTGGTCTTCATTATTATTCAATTATTTCTGATCACTAGCGATTAAAAGCATCATCAAAACCTATGCCTGAAGGCTTAAAATCCACAGCCTTTACAAATTCACATGATTCTTCAGCCCCATGTTCCCTGTCCATGCCGCTGTCTTCCCACTCAACTGAAAGAGGTCCGTTATACCCGATGTCATTAAGGGCCCGTATAATATTTTCAAAATCTATCCTGCCCCTTCCTATACTGCGGAAATTCCAGAACCTCCGGGGATCCCCGAATTCAGTATGCCCACCGAAAACACCTATATCTAAAGGAGAATCGCTCCAGTGAACATCTTTCATGTGAACATGATAAATTCTGTCGGCAAATTCATAAAGAAATTTTACATAATCTACTCCCTGATATCCAAGATGGCTTGGATCATAATTAAATCCAAAAGCAGGATGATAATCTACAGCCTCAAGGGCTCTTCTGGCTGTTGCAAGGTCAAAGGCAATCTCAGTAGGATGAACCTCAAGGCAGAATCTTACACCAAGGTTTTTGTATTCATCAAATACGGGCCCCCATCTTCTTGCAAAATCCTTGTATCCCTCATCTATCATATTTTTTGGAACAGCCGGGAAAGAATAGAGAAGATGCCATATTGAACTGCCTGTAAACCCGGCAACATTCTCAATTCCAAGCCTGCTGGCTACTTCTCCTGTTTTGATCATCTCTTTGGCTGCCCTTTGCCTTACACCTTCAGCATCGCCGTCACCCCATATGTAGGCCGGAAGGACCGCCTTATGTCTCTGGTCCGGGTTATCACAAACTGCCTGACCGACAAGGTGGCTTGAAATAGTAAATAACTGAAGATCGTACTGTTTTAACAGCTCCTTACGTTCATCACAATATGCCTGATCGGCTTTGTCAATTTCCATATGATCTCCCCAACAACAGAGTTCGATTCCATCATATCCGAAATCCCTTGATTTTTCACACATTACCTCAACAGGCAGATCGGCCCATTGTCCGCTGAATAAAGTTACTGGTCTGGCCATTGTACTAGTTTTGATTTTTAAATATTAGAATCTTTGGGTTAAGCTCACTAATAATGGATGCATTATACCAAATTTAGTTGATATTATCAATAAACAATAATAGTATATGGAATTTTATTGAAAGTTTTTATCATATAAACTTTCAAGCAGCGGGCAAAATACTTTTTAATAAAAGATTTTACAAAAAACATTATATAGTCTCTGCCAAATTGCTTATTTTAACTCAATATTTACAGAGATTTAAATGAGTTTACGAAGCTGGGAGGCCTCCTGTTATGGTTTTATTTTCACATTTTAAGATACTTATAATCTTTATCAATTTTATGCTTTAATAACTAAAAAACTGAGGTTGAAATGGAATATGTACATAATGTATACAGGCTGGAGAAATCTATTGATATTGATGCCAATTGGGATAAATCACAATGGACAAACACTGAACATGCCCTTATAAACAATTATATGGGAGAGGTTCCCGGCTTCCGTCCATATACAGAGTTTAAACTGGCATATGACACCGATAACATATATGTAATATTCAGGGTCAAGGACAGGTATGTGTTATGTGAAAATAAAAATATAAATGATCCGGTATGGAAAGACTCATGTGTTGAGTTCTTTTTTGCACCGGATACAAACAAGCCGGACAGATATTTCAACCTTGAAATTAATTGTGCCGGCACCCCATTGATGCATTATAATAGCCTGCCCAGGGAGCAGTTTGTTGAGCTTGACATTGAAGATATAGGTAAAATTAAGATTGCTCATTCCATGCCCGGAATAGTTTATCCTGAATTAACCAGCCAGGTGACTTGGACGGTAGAATACAAAATACCTTTTGAAATTCTTGAAAAGTATTCAAAAGTTGCAAGGCCGGAGAAGGGAGTGATGTGGAGGGCAAATTTTTACAAGATAGCGGTAAACACATCTAATCCCCATTATATAACCTGGGCACCTGTTATGAATGATATTCCGGATTTTCACCTGCCTGAGTTTTTTGGCAGGATCAGGTTTAATTAACATTCCCTGAGACGTATTTCTGAAGTCCTTAATCACCCTAATTGGTGTGAGAAGATAAACATTTGATGACAATACTCCCGGCGTTTGAAAATTCAGTATGGATTTTTCCTTATAATTTGTTAAATTTGTTAGAGTGCTCCTGATACCCGGAAAAATAATTGCCAGTCCCCGGCAACCATCGAATTATCGAGCTTATTAAAAGAATCTTGTAATATGACCAGGAAAATAAATACCTCTGTGTATGATGATGATGATAATAAAAATAAAATAACGGAAGCAGTTTCATCATTCGCCCTGATTACAGGTGCCAGCAAAGGCCTGGGAAAAGCCTTTGCTATCGAACTGGCAAAGAAGAAAATTAATTTACTGCTTGTAGCACTTCCTGATGATGGTCTGCCCGGGCTTTGTGAAAATTTAAAAGAGAGCTACAAAATAAAATGTCATTATTTTGAAACGGACCTTACCGGGAAAAACAGCATTGAAGAGTTATGTAACTGGGCTACAGGCAATTTTGGAATAAACATCCTTATAAATAATGCAGGTATGGGTGGTTCGATGGAATTTGAACTTGCTGAAGCAAAATACCTTGATAATATTATATCCCTTAATATAAGGGCATTGACTCTCCTGACCCACCGGCTTCTTCCTGAACTTAAATCACATAAACAGTCCTACATCCTTAATGTCAGCAGCATGGCATCATTCAGTCCGATGGCATACAAAACCATTTACTCTGCTTCAAAAGTTTATATACAATATTTTACCAGGGGATTATTCGAGGAACTAAAAGGAACGGGCGTGTTTGTAAGTGTGGTACATCCTGGTCCGATGAAGACAAATATACACGTGCGTGAAAGAATCAGTAAACAGGGAATGTTCTGTAAATTTGGACTTCTGACTCCTGAATATGTGGCAGAAAAATCTTTGGAAAAACTTTTCAGGTATAATTCATTGATAATTCTGGGCTGGTTTAATCATCTCTGCTGGCTGGCTATGAAGACAGTGCCTTTATGGATAAGCCTCCCTGTTATCACAAAAATATTCAAAAAAGAGTTAGCCGCAACTGGCACAAGCAAAGATTGCAGGGAGGTTGTTTAACCACTTTTAATATGTCGCTCCTAAACCCTGCATCTAAAAATAAAGGAAATGGAAAAAGTACTGGTAACCGGCGCAAACGGCTTTCTGGCAGGCAACATTATTATGGAACTATTGAGCAGGGGTCTGTTTGTGCGAGGAATGCTGAGGTCCTCTGCCAGTATGAAAATAAAGCATGCCAACCTGGAATTATTTCATGGTAATATCACCGAAAAAAAAGATGTTTTTAATGCGGTAGAGGGATGTAAGATTGTAATTCATTCAGCTGCGGTTACCGATCAGTCATTAAGGGATTATTTTTTTTATAAAGAGGTAAATTCGGGGGGCACAGAAAATATTATTGAAGCAGGTATCGGGCATAATATAAAAAAACTTATCTATGTAAGTACAGCCAATGCTTTTGCCTTTGGATCAAAAGAAGAAGCTGGCACCGAAGGTGATTCAATATGTCCGCCTTTTATACGGTCAGGGTACGCCCGCAGTAAGAATGAAGCCCAGAACAAGGTGCTGGAAAGGTTCAGGGGCCCGGGCAGGCAAACTGTGGTGGTAAACCCCACCTTTATGATAGGACCCGATGACAACAAAATTAGTTCTAACCGAATAATTTTAAGGGCATTGAACAAAAGGATTTTATTCATACCCCCGGGTGGCAAAAACTTTATTCATGTAAAAGATGTTGCAAAAGGGATTTGCAATGCCATTGAACTTGGAGAAAATGGGGAATGTTACATACTGGCAAATGAAAACCTTTCTTACAGGGAGTTCCACGAAAAAATGGGTGAGGTAACAAACCATAAACCGTTCCTGATTACAATCCCCGGACCCCTGCTTTTGTTAACCGGCCTTGCCGGAAGTGTAATAAGGTTTGCCGGGATAAACACATCTCTCTCACTTACTAACATGCGAATACTGAGTATTGGAAATTACTATTCTGCCAAAAAGGCTGTAAAATATCTTAACCTTCCCCAGACACCGGTAAAAAAAGCCATTGAAGACACTATTTCCTGGTTTAAAAAAGAAAAGATCACCGAAAAAGCCTGAAGGGTGATGACAACATGAAGGAGGTGAGGCAACTTTTTAAGTCGCTCACCAGCATACCGTTTAATATTTTACCTTCTGAAAAAAGAAATTAATCCGCAGCTTAAACCTGTCCCGGAAAAGCCAGAGCCAACCAGGTTTTTTAAGTTGGAGAATTATTATTGTCTGCGTGATTACCCTTTTGGAGCTCCCCGGGTTTATCGGAAAGAATGCGGATACCTTTTTTTCGTGGTTTGAAGTAGCACTTTTTGCCTTCACACGATTCGTCAGGCGGAATTTTTATTACCACCTCCTCGTTCTCTCCCTTGCCTGTCACCACATGACAAATCAGTTCGCTGTATTCACCCATAAAACTCCTGTCCACTATATTTCCGCAAATACAGCCATCCTCCTTATTTTTCATCACGAAATTTTCCGGTCTTATTGAGAGTAATACTTTTTCCCCCTCTCTTCTTTTTTCTCCCTTATAGGGCAATATCCCCAGCCCTGTCTTCAGTCCTTCCCCGGTTATTTCAGCCCTTATAAGGTTTGTCCTGCCAAAAAATCCTGCCACGTATGCGTTATGCGGAAAGTTGTAAAGCTCATCGGGAGTGCCGGTCTGTATATTTTCACCTTTTCTCAGCATACATATCCTGTCGGCCATGACCATGGCATCCCTGGTGTCGTGAGTTACAAATACCGCAGTTGCTCCCGATCTTTTCAATATCCCTTTTATTTCTTTCCGCATCTGGTTTTTAAGCACGCTGTCTATGCTGCTGAAAGGTTCATCGAAGAGTATCAGGTCGGGTCCAGGTGCAAGTGCCCTGGCAAGAGCGATCCGTTGTTTTTGTCCACCCGAAAGCTCATGAGGATATCTGCTCCCCAGCGATGAAGTTCCCGTTAGTTCCATCAGCTGCCTGATCCTTTCGCATTTTGCCCCGGGAGTGAACTTTTTAAGTCCGAATTCCATATTCTCCTTAACCCTGAGATGGGGGAAAAGAGCATAATCCTGGAAGACTATTCCCACCCCTCTTTTTTCGGGTTCAATAAAAATACCATCACCGCTTACTTTTCTCCCATACAAAATGACCGATCCCGAGGTTGGCTTTTCAAAACCCGCTATCATTCTCAGCAAGGTTGTCTTGCCGCTCCCGCTTTCTCCCAGCAGGGCCATTATCTCTCCTTTCTCCAGCTCCAGGGATACGCATTTGACAGCATATCCTTGAGATGACCTGAAGACTTTTGACACCTCATTCAAAAACAATATGCTCATATTTTAAAGGATCTTTTTGGTTAACAATCTGTTCATCAGGAATGCCGGCACCATTCCGGTCAGTATAACGATAAGGGCGGCAGGAGCCGACTGTGCCACGCGTTCATCGCTGGCATATTCAAAAGCCCTTATTGCCAGAGTATCAAAATTAAAGGGTCTCAGGATAAGGGTCAGTGGCAGCTCCTTCAGCACATCCACGAAAATAAGGAGTCCCCCTCCAAGAAGTGAAACTTTCAGCAATGGAAGGTGAAGCTCCCGGAAAGTCCGCCTGTTACTGCTACCCATAGAGGCGGCAGATTCGTCTATGCTCATTGATATCCCTTCATAACCTGCCTCCAGGTTGTTGTAGCCTACCGCCAGAAAACGAACCAGGTAAGCATAGAGCAGCGCAAATACCGAACTGCTGATCATTATTCTCCCTGTATCCATTGGCAGCCAGCCCAGGATAGGCCGGAGAAGGCTGTCCGCCATCAGCAGCGGTATAAGTATCCCAATAGCCACCACTGCCCCGGGCAGTGCATATCCCATGGTTGAAAGTTTAGACAGCAGAAACATGAATCTCGACCTGTTTACCCGCAGCGAGAATAATATAACCACTGCCGCGGCCATGCCGGTAACCGATGCAGAGGCCCCAAGCAGAAAGCTGTTGGCAGTAAGCCGGATAAATGATAAGTCCACCACCACGGAAGCCGTTTGCACCGTCCACCATGCCAGCATCAGGAACGGCAGCATAAAACCAAGCAAAAAAGGTATTGAAACAGCCACCGAGGTTACTACAGCCATTATTCTTTTCTGGCCTCTTCTTCTGAGCGGCCTGAAGCTGCCTCCAAGGGTATCGAAGCGGGCCTTTCCCCTCTGGACCTTTTCTGCCAGGATGATCAACAGCACAACTACCAGCAGCCATCCCGCCAACCTGAGGGCAGTCCCCTGATCCCCGAAGGCAAACCACGCCGAAAAAATACCCGTCGTAAAGGTTTCCACCCCGAAATACCGTACCAGTCCGTAATCATTAAGCACCTCCATCAGCACCAGAGTTATACCCGCCACTATTGCCGGCCTGGCCATCGGGAGAGCCACCAGGAAAAATGATTGCAGCGGGGAGCGGCCCATTGAAGCTGCTGTTTCCATCATAACGGCGGACTGGTTCATGAAGAAGGCCCGGCTCACCAGGTATACATAGGGATAGAGTGAAAGGGAGAATATAACGATAGCCCCTTCCAATGAAAGCAGGTCGATAAACAGGTAAGCCCCGGTATCAAAAGAAAAACGTTCACGCAGGAAGGTATAAAGCGGTGAGGTATAATCCAGCATCCCTGCCCAGGTATAGCCATTAATATATGCAGGTATCGCAATTGGCATCACCAGTGCCCAGGAAAGGAATTTGCGACCGGGAAACTCGTACATGCTTACCATCCATGCCGTGCCGGTCCCCATTATGAAAGTCCCCGCCGCTGCACCGGCAATCAGCACCAGGCTGTTTTTCAGGTAGCCGGTCAGCAATGATGACACAAAGTGATCCCATACCTCCGTTGCAGGCCTGAAGAATTCAAGTATTATAATGATAAGCGGAACAATGATAAAAAGAGCTGCCAGAAGAGAGAAAACAGTCAGTTTGCTTCCCCTGAAACGTGAGCGCAGAAATCCCCGCATTCTTTTTATCTCCATCCCGCGCGGTTAAAAGTCATCATGGCCTGTCCGCTGTATTGACCAAGACTGTCCAGCGACACCGTATCCTCCCGGAATGGCCCCCATTTCATCAGCATGTCGGGCAATCCTGCTCCGGGCAGAACCGGGTATTCGAAATTCTCATTCGCAATCTGTTCCTGGGCTTCCATGCTTAGCAAAAATTCAATCAGTCTCTGGCCGTTTTCCCTGTTTGGGGCATAAGCTGCCAGTCCCGCCCCGCTAATATTTACATGTGCCCCCCTGCCATCCTGGTTGGGAAAAAAGACCTCCATCTGTCCTGCCACGTTTCTCTCCTCGCTGTTTTGGGAATTATGAAGCAGGCCCATATAATAAGAATTCACGATAGCCACATCACCCAGTCCCGCAGCAATAAACTTCACCTGGTCACGGTCATTGCCGGCCGGCTCCCGGGCCATGTTTCTTACAATACCTTCAGCCCACTCAAGCGCACCCTGTTCACCCAGTGCAACTATCACCGAGGTTAGAAGGGTTTGGTTATAGTGACTGTTTGATGAACGTACCAGCAATCTGCCGTTCCATTTTTCACTGGTCAGGCTTTCGTAATCAGCCAGGTCCACAGCATCAACCCTGCCGGGGTGATATACCAGAAACCTCACCCTTTTGGTAAGGCCGGTCCAGTACATATCACTGTCCCTCCATTGCAGCGGGACCACGGATCCGGCAATATCCGGGTCCATCCTCTGGAGCAGACCCCGTTGCTTTGCAATAACCAGCCTGGTACCGTCGGCCGTGATCAGAACATCGGCAGGCGAGCGGTCACCTTCGTTTTCCAGCCTGGTAATCAGCTGGTCGCTGTCAGCTTTGACAGTATTCACCCTGATCCCGGTTTTTTCCGAGAATTTATCGAGAAGCCTGGTATCCACATCATAGTGTCGGGATGAGTATACATTCACCACTTCCTGTTCAGTGCAGGAAGTGAACAGGACCATAAATGCCGTCAAAGTAATAAATAGGAAAGTTTGCACCTGTATAAACTATATTTATCGGTCTATTTAACTATATGTTACAACTGCTTATTATCAATTTTCAGTCTTTCAATGCCAATGGATTACTCATGTTGTTAATATAAATACTATTGTGTTATTAATCAGAATGAGGAATTCATTCTGCAAATTTATTTAATCCAAATATAAATAACAAGTCTGAAAGGGGAAAAACAAAAAATGGAAACTCAGGATTTGAATTGCCAATTATTTGGCTTATATCCCATAAATTTGAGTTTGTGAATGATCCGGGTTAATAAAATATTACCATTCCAACCTTTTCACCGGTTATTTCGTTATATTAAAAAAGAATGTTCTGCTAAAGATTTAATTATGTCAAAAAAATCACTGTTTCTTACAATATTTTCCATTATGCTGATCCTGCAGGCCTGCGTAAAGGATGAACTAACAATGCCAGCTAAGGTGTTTCTTGATTTTGAGCTAATACCTTACCAGGAAGGAAACAGCCTGAAAAGCGGTCCTCCTTTCGAAACGCCAGTCGCAGGCATGATTATTGACCAGGGGAATATTACTATTGAATCCATTATCTTTGACGGAAAAAGGGATGAAGGCAAAGATGTCTATTTTGTATCCAACTTTGCCAGCCCCGTCTTGGTAAATTTAGAAAACGGGCATGTTGATAGTGA
The DNA here is from genome assembly GCA_007132225.1 of Bacteroidales bacterium. Lineage (GTDB taxonomy): Bacteria > Bacteroidota > Bacteroidia > Bacteroidales > PUMT01 > PXAP01. The sequence continues at coordinate 14,877 of SLPB01000091.1, forward strand.
CCTGAGTTTTGATATACCCCAGGGAGTTTACAATCGAATTGAACTGAGCCTTACCCTGGGAGGAAACAATGAAATACCCCTTTTACTTAAGGGGAGAATGAAAAAGGGGCCCTTGGATAATAAGATGCCTCTGCGTTTTGAATATATCTTTAATGAACAGATTAAGATTGTAGCGGAACCGGCAGGAAAAGCAAATAAAATAGTATTGAGGAGGGATAACCCTGCCAATGCCAAAATAGTGGTGGATGCCGGAGTGTTATTTCAATTTATTGGTTTTCCCGAGTTGAATGATGTCAATACTTCAGAATTTAATGACGAAGAGATGGTGATTATCTCTGCCGAGAGTAATATTGATCTTTTCAGGTCAATGGTGATGCAGAGCCGCGGTCTTGAAAAAGCATTCAGGGTGATTTTTGATTAATTTATACAGCTTAACGGACCATCTTACATGGCTTTAAAAGATATCGGCGAAGAAAATATGCTTGCCGGATGCAGGAATGATAACAGGCGATCGCAGGAAATCCTTTACAGGCATTTTGCAAAAAAAATGTATGCAGTTTGCCTTTGCTATGCCGGAGAAAGATCACTTGCCCAGGATATACTGCAGGAATCTTTTATAAAGGTTTTCAAAAACATCAAACAATATAAAAATGATGGTTCCCTTGAGGGATGGATAAGAAGAATAGTAACCAACACAGCAATTGATCATATCAGGAAAAAAAAGAAAACAATCGAATACCTGGAAACTGATTCACACGACAGCGTACCCTGCATTCATAATCCTGCATTTGTAATAATGGGGTTTGAAGAACTGATGAAACAGGTTGAGAGGTTGCCGGACAGTGCAAGGATGATATTCAATCTTCATGTACTTGACGGATATTCACACAAAGAAATTGCAGATCAGCTAAATATTACCGAGGGCACATCCAAGTCACAGTTCAGCAGGGCAAGAAAAATACTTATGAATCTAATTGGGAACATGAATCTCTAATAAAAATGGATTTCCTTAATTGGTATAAAAACAAGGTCGAATCTGCCAGGCCCGAACCTCCCGAGGGTGTCTGGGAGGAGATACAGACTCAGCTTGATATTGACAAGGTGTGGACTGGCATTGATAAGGAGATGCGGGCAGGAAAGAGAAGGAAACTATTCTCCCGTATGTCAGTTGCTGCTTCTCTATTGCTTATCCTGGCTCTCGGGATACTTCTTAATTCAGATGCCCACCGGCGGAACTCCCTTCAATCAATTACAGATAATATAAAAATACATCCGGTTTCACTGGATGTCCCCCTGAAAAAACAATCTTTGCATACACACCTTGCCGGTATACAAGATCTCCCTGAAATTAAGGAAAACAAACCGGATGAAAATATAAAATCCTATCCACCAGTAGACAGGACTATACCTGCAGCAGAGAAAATCTCACCCCTTGCTTATGCTCACTCCAAAATCAATTTAAAAGAAGCTGTCCTTATTTCATCCCTTTCCCCCTTATCCCTTAACGGGGAAACAAAAGAAAGCAAAGTGAAGGTTTATCCATCCGGCTATTATATAGGTGCTACCGGGCACCTTGCAAATACATGGCTTATGAATAATAAAACCCTGCAGGGACTCAGAAGCGAGGAGCTGACAGCATCTCTGCCCTCATTCGGATACAACCTGGGCATTATTGCAGGTAAAAACATCAGTAATAAATTTGACATTCAGGCAGAAGTGTTTTTTATTTCCCATACCCGTCAAAGTTACAATGAATACATGCACGGGCAATACATAAACAACAATATGCAGCTTAACTATCTTAATCTGAGTGTTTCAGCAAGGTGGCATTTAACTGAAACGGAAAGATTGGGCATGCACTCCCTGATCCTGGGGGCACACAAGGGATTTCTTAAAAATGCTTTTCAGGATATAAACGGAGAATCAGTTTCCCTGAACAATGAGTACAATTCAACAGATTATGGTTTAGTTGCCGGATATGAATATCAACACCCTGTGGGAAACGGCCTTTCAATCGGAACAGGATTTCAAACCAGGATCGGCCTCAACAATATTTTTGCAGGAAATGAACTTATTCCCGACTATCTGAACATTACCCGTAATGCTTCATTGAATTTAACACTTTCCATCCGGTATAACTCAAGATAATTATACGGGCGTTCCAACCTTTCCTTTTTTTACATCGTCTTAGGGGTAGAAACCATTTTATTAATTTAATTAAAATATTTTAATCATGAAAAGACTACTTTTTATAATTTCAATTGTGGTACTGCCTTTCTTTATCTTCACGGCTTGCGAAAAAGAAAATGGTGAAAAGGGAACGTTGAATCTTTACATTACCGATGCGCCAATAGATTCGGATGGAATTGACGGGGTATTCATAACCTTTTCGAAGATAGAATATCACACCAGCGAAGATGGCTGGCAGGCCTTTGATGATTTTGAAGGTCCAAAAACCTTCAACCTGCTCGACCTTCAGAGAGGAGTATCTGATATTCTGGGAAATTTTGAGATCGTATCAGGTACATATACACAATTAAGATTTATGCTTGATGCTCCGCTATTTGATAATGGTCCCCAATCCAATCCCGGTTGCTTCCTGGAATTTGAGGACGGGGAAACAAAGAATCTTTTTGTACCCAGCGGAGCACAAACCGGGTATAAGGCAGTTGGAGCATTCACCGTACCAAGTAATGGTTCCGTGGATGTAACAGCAGACTTTGACGTAAGAAAATCAGTTATCAAAGCCGGCGCCTCTGGCAAATACATCCTTAAGCCAACCATACGCCTTATTGTAAACAACCAGGCGGGTCAGATTGCCGGTGATGTTATAAATACAGCGGATAGAGAGATCGTTATTTATGCATATGAAGAGGGAACATATGATATTTCAGAGGCAGCTGAGCCGAATGAAGAAGAAACCAGGTTTCCAAATGCAGTGACCAGCGACATGGTAGATGAAAACGGAAATTACTATCTGGCATATCTTGCTCCCGGATCCTATGACCTTGTTGTAGTTGCCACAATAGAGGGTCAATTTGATGAAGTATTGGGAATAGTTGAAAACGTAGAGGTGGAAAGCAAGGAAACAACTAACCAGCAAATAAACCTTGAAGAGCTTTAGTGGTCTGAAAAACAACTTTTATTACATGTAACATGAAGGACAGGCTTTTTTAGTCTGTCCTTCATTGCTATAAACGCCCGGTTACAATTCTAAACTAAAGACATCAGATAAGATTATAACAGGATTAAACCCTCATCAGCCATCCCAAGACATAATAACATTAAACCCTCATCAGCCTTCGGCAGACAAATTAGCATGAATAAACATGAGGGTTCCATACGAGTATAATACTGAATAAGTTTACATTGCTATAGATAATAAAAATAATAAGTACGATAACCATTATTTATTCTCATAAAATTTTACCGGTTTCCATACGTTTTTATATTGAAAGAACCTGCATAATTAATATAAATTTGTATTTTAGCCCTTTTAAAAAAAATAAACAAATGCACCCCGTCATCTTACAAAACTCATAATCATAGTAATACCAAAACAATCCGGACAATAATAGCTTATACTGATGAATCGTTTATTACAAGACTTCCAATATTCTGCCAAAATAGAATGAATGCCACGTCTGAGATGTATTAAACCACGTCTGAGATGTATTAAAAAATGATTATGATATTACATATGAGATCGACCGAAGGTCAAAATATTGTATTGGAAGATTCATAAGGCCAATTACTTAAATATAAATATTTTCTTATGAGAGAAACAAGTTTTACAAAAGTTCAGTTAAGTTCATTGCTTCTGCTGCGGTTTCTGGTAGGCTGGCACATACTATACGAGGGAGCAGCCAAGGTAATAAATCCCCAATGGACATCACTGGATTTTCTGGAGGAATCACAATGGATATTATCTGGCTTCTCCAATTGGATAATATCCAATCCCAACGTGTTATCCGCGGTTGATTTTTTGAATACCTGGGGACTGGTAGCCATAGGTCTTGGAATTATCACCGGTCTTTTCTTTAAGGCAGCCGCTCTGGCCGGCGCACTTTTAATTTTCATATATTATTTAAACAGTCCGCCATTAATTGGCATGGAATATGCATTACCATCCGACGGGCATAACCTGGTGGTTGACAAAAACCTGATTGAGGTAGCTGCTCTGATTATATTAGCTTTGTTTTCTACAAGTAAAATATTTGGTTTGGACGCCTTTATTAGTAATTTTAAAAGAAAGGATAAGTTGCTGAATGAGTGATCTTAATAATGAAAATAAAAACATGCCGGAGAAAAATAACGAAACCGGCAAGAATCTTTCGGGAGATAGTGACAAAAACAATAAACCCGGGATGTCACGCAGGACAGTTGTAAAAGCATTGGCGGGATTACCTGTTTTAGGCCTTTTTGGTCACCAATTGCTTAAAAAAAGAAATTATGATCTGGAAAAGAGGGAAGCTATAGTAAAAGAACTTGGACTGGATAAAATTGAGCTCCCGGCTTCAAACTATGGTTCAGGCAGTAACCCAGGCGACTTAATACGCGTAGGGATCATAGGCTATGGCTCCAGAGCACATTCACTTGCCAGATCACTTGGTTTTATGCATCCCGATGAAGTTAAAAGCAGGAATGAACAGGGCACATTGAAAGAGTGGCTTGACCAGGAATATTTGAATGTGGCCCTTACCGGTATCTGTGATGTGTTTGATCAGCATACGGAAAACGGATTAGCTGTTGCAGAAAATTATATCCGTCCCGGCGGACAAAATGCCCCCAAACTTCCGGTGAAAAGTTACAGGCATTACCACGAGATGCTTGACGATAAAGATATTGATGCAGTCATAATAGCCACACCTGATCATCACCATGGCCAAATGACAATCGATGCGGCAAAAGCAGGAAAACATATATACTGTGAAAAAAGTGTGGCTAACACCGAAGATGAAATTAACCAGCTTTATTCCGCTGTTAAGAATAGTGGTGTAGTTTACCAGCTGGGCCACCAGATCACACAAAATGTTATTTACCAGCAGGCCAGGGAGCTTATTAAAAGAGATATGCTGGGTAAGGTAACTCTTGTTCAAACCACATCCAACAGGAACACTTCCCATGGTGCATGGGTAAGGCACCTGAATAGCCAGGGAAATCCCAAGCCGGGAAATGCGAAATCAATTGACTGGAAACAGTGGCTGGGAAATGCCCCTTACACCCCCTTCAGTATTAACAGGTATTACAACTGGACCCTTTATTTTGACTATGCTACAGGCCTGATAGGACAACTCTACACACATGAGTTCGATGCGATGAACCAGATTCTGAATCTTGGAATACCAAAGTCAGTTACATCTTCAGGAGGTATTTACTTCTGGAAAGATGGCAGGGATATGGCTGATATGCTACATATAGTTTCCGAGTACCCGGAACGGGATCTTACACTGCTATATAGTGGCAATCTCTCTTCCAGCCGTGGACGTGGTAGAATAATCATGGGCAATGATGGTTCAATGGAAATAGGAAACAACATAATGATCAATGCTGACAGAAACTCGTCCCGTTACAGAAAAGGAATAGAATCCGGATTGATAGATCCCGGATCACCGATGATATCCTATAACCCGGGGGCCGGACAGATAGACGCTGTAACATCCGCCACGGAAAGATACTATGCCTCACGCGGACTCACAACCACAACAATAAACGGCCGCAGGGTTGATGTTACCCATCTTCACCTTCGTGAATGGATTAACTGCATAAGAGACGGCAGCACCCCCAGTGTAAACATTGATGTAGCATTTGACGAGGGCATGGCATGTGTGATGGCCCATCGTGCATATGTTGAAAAACGTGTTGTTCAATGGGATAAGGTGAATAAGAAAATTGTGTAATGTTATAAAGCAAACAAGAATGCCGGTCCCTGCAAAGGCCGGCATCTTTTTTTGATGCTCTCCGGGTTTAGCAAAAGGTTGCAGAGCAAATACAGTATTGTCAGTTTATTTGTCAGGTAACATAAAAGCCGGCATAAGGGTTGGAAAAGACCATGCGAAATGATGGCTGTCATAAATAAGCGGCCGTGCTTCTCTTACATAGTCAAGGTAATCTTGATCATCGTAAACTACTCCCATAGCCTCAAATAAGACCCCTGGCCAGCCTGATGGGGACCCGGTACGGGGATTGTCATGCCATATCCACTTCTTGGGATGCTGATTATAATAAAACAAATAATCCAGAGCTTTTTTTATCGACTTACCATCCTTTTCCAGCAAAAAAATATTCTCGCCTGTCGCCTGATATACAACATAACACGATGCGGTAATGGGAGCAAGAGAAAAGTAAGTATACCACAATCCGTTGTTCCCGCGCCTGGTTTCCTCAGGCATATGCCCGTTATCTGCGATTTTTTCAAAAAGATCGCTTTTTATCAAACGTGAATTTTCGACCATTTCCTCATGATCGTCAAGAAGGTATCCGGAAAGGGCAGATCCAAACCTGCCCCAGTCAGCCCAGTTGTTTGACCGGGTACGTATTTCATTACAGGCTTCCCGGTAAACATTCCTGACCCATTCGAAAAACACCTGCCGGTCAATCTTTTCCCATCCTGAGAAGTGATACAACAACTCCCCTCCCATTATCATTGCCGTTCCGGAATATGCCATAACAAGGGAACCATCATAATCGGAATATTTTTTATTAATTTCAGCCCAGGCCATTAAAAATTCCAACGCCCGGAAAGCATATTTATCCTCACCCGAGAGTTGCCATGCCAACGCGCAGGCATAGGCGTTGAATGCATCTGATTGCAAATATTTCGAATTGCGCCGGTGCCCTTCAGCATCCTGGTAGTAGCCCGGAACATTGAAATCAGCCATTGCATGAATATCATCCCCGAATGAAGCTTCAGCTTTTTCAATTAGCTGCAGATAGGCATTATAATAAGGCTGTGTCCCGGTTTCGATCATACCTCTCACAAATTCAATCTGAGACTCAGGATGCATACCCCCGGGATGAGGATAAACTTTTGCAAACAGGTTAGGTGCAATAACAATTAATGCGAGTATTGCAACAAGTTTTCTTTTTATAATCATTCTAAAAAATATTAAATTCTGTATTATTCCTCCGCAAATAAAAAATAGTGACAGGAAAAATAATGATTTTTTCAATATCTTTCAGTCTGCCTTTTTTAATTATCCCTAAATTTCTTAAATGGCAAAACAATGTTTCAGTAAACTACTGTGAAATTATTTCAATATTAACTCTTTAGTTTTATGAATAATTACCTAAATGGTGATGTTAGTGTTACCTGTAAAATGTATTTTTGTGAACTGGAAATTATCAGGCGGAACAAGAATAATCCTTTAAATATAAAAAACCTCAGGTTGTAACTTTCTTGTAAAAAAATCATTTATGTACAGTATCATCGACATTGAAACCACAGGTGGTAGTCCGGTAACTGATAAAATAACAGAAATAGCCATTTTTACCCATGATGGACTAAATATAACAAATGAGTTTAGCACACTAATTAATCCTGAAAAGAATATCCCCTCATTCATCACTGGGATAACCGGAATAAGCAATGAAATGGTTGCCAGTGCACCCAGGTTTTATGAGACAGCCAAAAAACTTGTAGAGCTTACCGAGAACCATATTTTTGTTGCTCATAACTCACGTTTTGATTATGGATTCATTTGTGAAGAATATAGGCAGCTTGGTTATAACTATAAACGAGATACTCTTTGCACGGTTAAACTAAGCAGAAAGCTTATTCCCGGACTCCGTTCATACAGTCTTGGTAAACTCTGCTCCGAACTTAATATACCGGTAATTAACCGGCACCGGGCAATGGGAGATGCCAGGGCAACGGTAAAATTATTTGAAATGCTTCTTGCCCTGGATTCAAGGGAACATCCCCTGCACCTGAATATGATTAAATAATTAAGATTATCTTTTTGATTAGTAATCGGGGAACTCTTCCTTGAACAGCACCCAGTAATCCTTAATGGTTGACCTTACTTCCCTGTGCAGTAAAAGTATTCCGATCAAATTCGGAATAGTCATAAAGGCAATTGTAATATATGACAGTGTCCATACAATAGTGGTATCAGTAAAAGAGGCCAGGAAAAACAAGATAACATAAGCGATGCGATAAACAGGCACAAAGGCGGATCCCACAAGATAAGTCACTGCTCTGTCGCCATAATAGGACCAGGAAATAGCTGTTGAAAATGCAAACAACAATAACCCGATGGAAACAATATATTGTCCAAAATTGCCAAAGTGGCTCCTGGTAAAGGCCTGAGCAGTCAAAGGAGCACTATGTATCAATGATTGACCGGTGAAGGCAACCACTTCAGGACCGGTCAGTCTGCCATTGCGTATGATCAAAACACCCGTGAAAGGCTGGTCTCCAACCATAACCCTGACATTCTCGGCAATAGAACGTGCATGAATTACCGTAATATTTTCCTGCTCAATTCGGCCATCACTGACTTCCATGGTGCCGGAATAAAACGGAGGATCAATTTTGCTATCAATATAATAAGACAGCATTTTCTGATCTTCCTCCGTGGTATCAAGATATTCACCTTCCAGGATTACCATATCGGTATACTGGAATACATTATCAACTTTATCTTGCCATATTCCTGATGAGAGCAGGACCAGTCCGGTAAGCGTACAAATACATATGGTATCAATAAAGGGCTCAAGTATGGCCACCATCCCTTCAGACACAGGTTCATGTGCCCGTGCAGCGGCGTGGGCTATAGGAGCCGAACCCTGGCCGGCCTCATTTGAAAAAAGTCCCCGGTTGACTCCAAGCTTAAAGGCAAAGATAAAGGACGCCCCAAGAAATCCTCCTGTAGCAGCTGTTCCTGTAAAAACATTAGAAAATATTGAAATAAAAGAAGGTATAATGTTATCGTAGTTATATACCAGAACGGCAAGGGCTCCTACAAGGTAAATCAAAGCCATTCCGGGGACAAGCCTGGATGTAACTTGTGCAATACGCTTAATTCCTCCAAGAATGACAAAAGCAAGCAAAACAGCAAGAATACCACCAGTAATTATATGAGGAACTCCGAAGGTGGCAAACATTGAATGTGATATACTGTTTATCTGGGGGAGACTTCCAGTGCCAATAGAAGAAAGTATGGTAGCTGCAGCAAAGAATCCACCCAGCCATTTTCCGGTATTGATGACCTTTTTATTTGGAAGCCTGATATTAAGGCGTTTTTTCATATAATACATAGGGCCGCCCGCGATCATTCCCTTTTCATCCTTTTCCCTGTATTTATGAGATATGGTGACCTCAACAAATTTGGTGGTCATACCCAAAAGCCCGGTAAGAAGCATCCAGAACAAAGCAGCGGGACCGCCCAGGTGAATGGCAAGTGCTACTCCTGCTATATTCCCGGTACCCACGGTACCTGAGAGTGCGGTAGTCAGTGCCTGGAAATGGGATGTATCGCCCTCATCTGTTATTTTATCAAATCTTCCGGTAACAACCCTGATTGCATGCCTGAAATAACGGAATTGGGGAAATCGGAGATAAACAGTGAAAAACACTCCTGTTCCCAGAAGAAGATATACAAACCAGGGACCACTGCCTAGATAGCTGTCAACAACCAAAAGTAGCTCGTTTAGTTTTTGCATGGGCTTAAATTATATGTTGCCGCTAAAATAATATTTTTTACTACAAAACAGGAACACCATAAAAATAAACCCAAAAAATTGATAGAGTGGAAAAAGCATGCAGGAAGTGTTCATTTTCGTGCACAACTATCCGTTTTCGTATTAATTAACTAATTGTATAAAACAGGTGGAGCAACCCCTAACTCTCTGTTTTTATGCATTTTTCAGTGTTTGGCACATTATATGATTAAATCATTGCAAAGAACATCCTTAAAATGTAACAAAGTAATAATAAGTTCGTCTAATCATTAAAACAGGATTTAAATCAAAGTAACCAAACCGAATTACAAAAAATAACCCTGATGTTTTCAAACAGATAATAACAACAAAAAAATAAAACTATGAAAACCTTGATTATTACCTCCACAATTGCTCTTATAGCATTTTGCAGCTTCGCACAGTCTGCACAGGCAAACTTATCTGCTAAAAAGGATATTTTCAGCAGAGATGCTTCGCAAACTCATTATCTTTTTCATGAGACATATGAGAAACCCGTTATGGTTGAAGAGTGGATGAAAAATATTTCTCATTTTAACTCATACTTCTCAGCCGGCTTTGAAGAACAGGAGATTCATGTGGAAACCTGGATGTACAATCCTGACTATTTTTTATCCCCGCTTAATTATTCTGAAAATGAAACAATCATCTCTATTGAATCATGGATGACAGATCCCGGATATTTTTATAACAGCATTAATGAAACAAATCGGGAAAAGGCAATAATAATTGAAAACTGGATGCTGGATATTAATTATTTTTTATCTGATATGGTAACTCAAGAAAACCGGACCTGAAACGAAAAAAGCGGATATCGGCCAGCTAATAACTTTATGTATTACCATTTATTAAAAAAGCGCCTTTGAGGGGTGCTTTTTTAATAAATCCCTATCTACCAAAATCTCATAAAATAATCACAATGGGAACGAGACCATACCACCATCAACAGCAATACTCTGTCCGGTGATATAACCATTTTTTGAGGATAAAAGGAAAGCAGCAAGTGCTGCAAGATGTTCAGGATCAGCGAATTTACCGGCAGGAATACTGCTCCTGCGCATAGCTGTTACCTGATCAACGGTTTTGCCGGTACTCCTGGCAACAGACTTGTGCAGATCAGATAATCGTTCTGTATCAGTGGATCCGGGAAGAATACTGTTAATAAACACATTACTGCCGGCTACCTCGGCGGACAGGGTTTTAAGATAGCCAACAACTGCCTGCCGGATTGAATTGCTTAAAACGAGTCCGGCTATTGGTTGCTTAACTCCAATAGATGATACACTTATTATGCGCCCAAATTTTCGTTCCTGCATCGAAGGCACAAAATTCCTGGTGAGCCGGACAGCTGACATCAGCAGTGAATCAAATGCCTCAATCCATACTTTGTCAGTATGACCAAGGGTCTCACCCATGGGTGGCCCTCCAGTGTTAATAACCAGTCCGTCAATATACCCGAACCGGCTGGTTACAAAATCTGTGAGTGCGTCTATATCTTCCTTTTTTGAAAGATCAGCAGGGAAAACATAATAATTACCCCCGAACCTTTCAATATCACCAAGTGCTGAATCGAGATTTTCTTTTGAACGGGAAGCAATAATCAAGCTTGCTCCTTCAGCAGCAAGCATTTTACTGCAGGCCAGACCAATGCCCCTGCTCCCGCCTGTAACCAGTATTTTCTTCTTGTCAAGTAAAAGATCCATGGCTTTTGTTTTGGAAAATCAGGATATTAAACCATCCGTAATATATATGTACTGTCAATAAGAAAATCTTCAATATCTTCCGGGAGAATTATTCAATGAGGTCCTCATCTCTTATAACCATCAGAATAGCGGAATGAGGGACGATAACATATTTTTCCCTGTTAAATTCAATCAAGGACGAATTCTCCTGAAAAAAAATAGCCAGGTCACCCGTGCGGACCTGCAAAGGAAAATAATTCTGTTTTTCATCATTTTCTTTCCATAGCTCCCTGGTTTCAGGGATAGTAGGTATTGGATAACCGGGTCCTGATTTAATGACATATCCGCAACTGATTTTTTGCTTTTCCTCAAAGCCGGGTGGCAGGAATAAACCTGATTTTGTTTTCTGTTGTGGACTTTTGGGCTTCAGCAAAACACGGTCACCAATGACTATGAACTTGTCAACATCTTGCTTATCGAGAAAAAAAGACATCTGTTATCAATATATTAATTTAAAGATTTTCTTAACAGCTCAAAGTTACTAAAAGTTTTATGCCGGACAATTGATTAATTATTTAAAGGGCATATCATTCTCTGGCCCGGATGGGTATTCCTGCATGCCACAAACAAAGAAGAGGCTGTCTCAAAAGGACAGCCTCTTCTTTTAATCTTTATCCATGAAAATAACCAATTCAGGTTTCGTCTTCTTCCGGCCTTAGATCTGTGTAAAGGAACCTGGTTTTAATTCTCCACTGATCATCACCAGCATCCCAGTTATATATTGTTTCTTCGGCGATTTCACCGGTTTCTTCATCATAAAGGAACGATATCCTGTTGGTATTCAGCCAGCTCCGGGTGTTATAGTTCCATCTTTGTTCAATTTGCTCTGTCTTGTTACTCCTTCTGTAGGAGGCAAGATACCTAAGTCCGCGGATCCATTCATCATTGCTGGTATTCCATGTGGATCGTATTTCTTCGATAACTTTGCCCCTGTTATTGTAAGCCAGGTTATACTGTCCGAATGTTTTCCAGGACTCTTCCTGCTTATTCCAGCTTTCAACCAAAACCTGGCGCGGATGCCCGGAATAATTTCGGTCGCTATAAGAGTACCTCAGGTAGTTACTCCAAACTTTATCCATTCCGGAGAAAGTTCTTATTACGACATCGCTTTTTTCATGATCAATGTTATAGGAGATCATGTAGATAATTGTATTGATCCACTCTCCGGCAGGCCGGCTCCATTCCTGATAAAGAACCTCCTGTGCATTACCCCGTCTGTCATAAGTGGTGGTTTTCATTTGAACATTAAGCCAGTCCTTTGCATAAATATCCCACTGCTGCAACACTGATTGCACCTCCTGTTCCTTTTCATCATAATACTTAAGGGTCTGCTCATGATTCTGCCATTTCTGCTCCTCCCTTTGCCATTTTTGTTCCAGCACACTTGTCACAAGCTCCCTGGTTTCATGGAAATGAAGCTGACGGGCATAAATCTCCCATTTTTCATTTTCTTCATTCCATTCATAGGTATAGGTAGTATCTGCCGGCACCCCTCTTTGAAACTCATCAGCTCCTGGAATCTCGATCTGTGCGCTCAATATTTGCTGAAAAAACAGCAAGCTCAACACTATTCCGATATTTTTCATAATTATTTGATTAAACATTTAAATTTCCAACTCTAAGTGATAAACGAACGTTTGGTTCATTTAAGTATTTTTAAAAAAATTCCCAATATGGCTGCTCATATATAAATCTTCAAATTAGGTGAACATAAACTTTGCCTTTTATATATTAGACAGGGAGACATATTATTTACCCTATAAACTTTTCAGGTTTTTATTACAAAAGCCTGACTATTTAACAATCTTTAACTAAATACCTGCCTTTTCAAGAAATTCAGGCCTGATATATAAAAACACATTATAAGAATATGGAGCATAAAAAATATTTCTATTATATTTGGACTATAAAAGTGTTTTAATCATGATTGAACTTACTGAAGCAAAGATTGAAGACAGAAAGAAAGCCTATAACTGGCTCTTTCACTCAGATTTTTCCGAATTCATTATGAACCTTGAGGGATTTACCAAGGATACAATTCCCGCCTACGAAGAATTTTGTAATGAATATTGGGATTTTTTCTTTGACGGGACACAGCCCGAAAACGGCCGTTGTTATAAAATAAGGACCTCAGATAATAAAGAAGAGCTGGGGTTTATATATTATACAGCGTTCCATGTAAAAGAAGGCATAGCGGAGCTGGATATCTGGCTCAAATCACTCGACTATGCCGGAAAGGGAACAGGCACTGAAGCTATTAACCTACTTGTAAACAAACTCAATAAAGAACTGGGCTTTCACACTTTTTTCATGCGTCCCTCCAGGCAAAATACCCGGGCGGTGAATGCCTACACCAGGGCAGGCTTCAAGGAAACCAGGCTGGTAGCTGAGGACTACTATAAGCCGGAATTTATTGAAGAATACAGAAAAGGTGATTATGGTGAAGGGAAAGATGTGTTCCTGGTGAAGAAGTTGTAACAGCCATAATTGTTTTTTCAAACTCAGTAAGGCACAACGAATAAAAGTGATGCCCTGTGAACTTAATGAAAAATTATTAAAAAATATAAATAAATAAATTCCTTAACAGCCATGAAATTAAATGATTCCAGGTATGACCGCCACCATCTTATTAAAGAGATGTATGAAGTAGTTGATTATATTAAGAATTTTGAGCCAGTCAATGTAAATGATTTCATTGGCTCCGTTCCCGACAATACTCCTTTAATGCTTACAGGAGAAGGAAGTAGCAGAATATTCCCGGCCAAGAATGCCGTCCACCGCCGTTTACTCTCTGACCGGGGTCCACTTATTTTTACAGAAGGATCAACCGATCTGGATGGAAAAAATCTTGACAACTTTGTGGTCATAGGAGCATCAAATTCAGGAAAGACCAAAGAGCTTGTCCACCTTTTCCGGAAATTGCAAAATTCAGGACATAAGCAATTATATGGCTTGACATGTAATTATAATTCAACGCTTGAAAATTGTTCCAAAAAGACTGTTGTTATTGACGTGGGGCCCGAAAAAGCAGTTGCCGCAACCAAGTCGGTTATTGGCCAGGCTCTTTTTTATGACTCTCTGATGAGTAAATGGTATGATAATAAGATATTAGATAAAAATCTGCTTGCAGATAATTTCCTGGAAACCCTGAACAGTTCGGTAGACAGCTCTGTAATCGAAATGATTTGCAAAGCTGAAACCGTTTATTATACAGGCAATAACAACGGAGCCGCAGAGGAGCTCACCCTGAAAACAAATGAAATAATAAGAAAGAAGTCTTCATTCCTTCCCGGCACATATTTACTTCACGGTGTTGAAGAAGTTATATCCGGTAATGATATTATAATAATGGTTGATGCATATCCGGATGAATATGAGAAAATTAAAGAGGTGTATTCAAAAAACATAGGGACACCTGTGATTGCTATCGCCACTGAGCCATCACCCTTTAATTCAATAATAATTCCTTCATTACCTGATTTTTACGAGCCCTACATTAAACTTGCGGCTGGCTGGAATCTTCTGGTTGAAACAGGATTAGAACTAGGTATTGACCTTGACAAACCCCAAAGGGCCAGAAAAATAGGTAATGAAGCAATTAGTTAACTGACAGCCTGTCTTCAGACATTTGCATCAAGATAAAGGGCAGCAGCTCCAAGCAAGGCAATTTCCTGGGTTTGCGTGGTTACTATTTGTAAATTTTCGACTGAGCGGGGATAAGGAAAGTCCCTGATCTCATTCCACATTTCATCACTGTACAGCTCAAAAGATTCGGCAACCCCGCCTCCCATTATAATGGCCGCAGGATCGACAGCCAGCATTATGGTTTTAATGGCTTTCCCAAGATGATGACCGAATTCATCATATGCTTTTAATGCCCGCGGATCATTTTCCCTGGCCTTTTTCGCCATTGCCTCCCCGCCTTCATTGTAAACATTTGGGAAAAACTGCCCGCTGCAATAATACTCATATATTTGGTCCAGATAGGGTATCTCACCAAACTCCCCGGACCCGCAATTCCTGTCAGGCATAAGGTGTCCGTTCTTTATTATCCCTGCACCCAGTCCGGTGCCACATATCAGCCCCACAAAATCTTCATGTTCCCTGCCTTTACCAAAAAATCGTTCTCCCACGGCAAAGCAGTTGGCATCATTGTTAATATAAACAGGAATGCCAAATTTATCTTCCAGAATATCCTTTAAAAATACTTCTTCCCACGAGGGTATGTTCTGAACATTGTAGACAATTCCTTTTTCAGAATCGACCAGGCTGGGCACACCAATTCCGATACCTGCCACCTCTTTATCAATTACATTGGTAATGAGTTTAATTAAAACATCTGTAACTTCATTGGCGTCATCAGTTTTGGGCACAAAATCAGAAGCTATAGTATCAACAGCATTATTTTTTATCTTGCCGGTCCTGATTTTTGTACCTCCCATATCAACCCCAATGATGGTCTTACCTGTTACTTTCTCACTAATTTTCATATTATTATTATTTTAAAAAGTTATGAAATATTTAATCTCCTGTTTATAATCAAATTTTATTTTAGCCAGGGTTTTCAACATGAACCTTTAAACTTCCATCAACTCACAAGCAGGCCCTATCCCCCACGAGCGAAATTGAATATGCAGAGCCAACGGCGGTGCAATATTCAGCATAATCGGGAATTATGAACTTTTTTCCGAATACTTTCCCCAACCTGTTGAAAATCTTAACAGCCTGGGGAAGCTTGACAAGTTTGCCGGTCAGAACAATCTCATCTGCCTTTTCTTCCCTTGATGAGAATACTCCCATCATACCTATGGACTGGCAAACCAGGTTTATAAGTCCGAGTGCCAGATCAGCCTGGCTGGCTTTATCAGAATGTTTCCCAAAGTTGGATGCAGTTGCAGAAAAAGGGATGTTCCCCATCTCAACCTGAGATATATCCCTTATGTTAAGATCCACATTGCCCAGATTCCCTTTTGCTGCTAAATCAACAATATTCTGAAAATCAGTTGAATTCAGAATATACCTGGATAAACCAATAAGCGTACCACCTCCTATCCCGGACCCCCCAAGATGCCTTATTTCATTGCCATCTGCAAGAACTATGGCTGTGCCTGTTCCCATACTGATGACCACTGCCTTTTTCAGGCCCGCAAGAAACAGTCCGCCATGCCCAATTGCAGTAAACTCAGGAACCCTTCTGACAGGAATACCGAACAGTTCCTTACCTATAGAATCAGCTCCCACGCCAGTTACGGCAATGGTTTCAATATCTCTTAGCTTAAGGGAGAATTCATCCGTGAATTTTCCCAGTGCACCTGAGGCAGAAGTAACGGGATCATCTGCCTGAACAGAAATAACGCCACAAATCCGGGCCTTTCTAAAACCCGCAATTTTAGTTGTGGTTCCGCCAATATCTATCCCAAGCACCATAATAATGTAATTGTCCGCCAAGATAAAAAAAAAACTTAAGTTTCCTGAAACTTTCATCCCCGCTTCCCAACTTTATGCCAGGGTTTTTAAACTATTAACCTGAAAAACAAGATGCAGCCCAAAACCAGCAACCGGGAATTCATTAAAAAAACAAATTCCCGGTTCATGAGCCTTTAATATTCAACTTTCTAAAGCATCATGATGATTATGCCCCAGGTTTAACAATAAATAACTATCCCTGAGATCTGACCGGGGAGAATGGACTTAAAGGGATGTTCATGGTACCTGCCAATCACTCGATCTCTTTTGTTATGGCAATGGCGGCAATTGTTCCGTCGGCGACGGCAGTGGTGATCTGACGATACTTTTTGCTGTTTATGTCACCTACAGAATAAACACCCTTTATGCTTGTCTGCATATCTTCATTGACCTTAACATAACCCCACTGGTCCAGCTCAAGCTCGTCATTAAAAACAGAAAGATTGGCCCTTAACCCTATAAAAACAAATACCCCGTCTGTTACCAGGGTTTTTCTGTTTCCTGTTTTAAGATCTTCCACCTCAACCTCCATCTTATCACCACGGCTTGAAAAGGACCTTGGTTCATGCTCAAACATGAATGATATCGCGGGATTGGAAAAAGCTTTCTCCTGTGCCATCTTGTTGGCCTGCAAGGTATCAAACTGATGAACTATGGTGATCCCGGAGGCAAACTTTGAAATAAATGCCGATTCTTCAATTGCCGAGTTGCCTCCGCCAATAATGACAACCTCTTTGCCTTCGAAATACTTGGCATCACAAGTAGCGCAATAGGAAATGCCCTTACCCATAAATTCCTGTTCACCGGGTATATTAAGTTTTCGGGGAGTTGTGCCTGTGGCAATAACTATTTTTTTTGCCTTTATAGTTTCATAATCGTCAATGACTATCTCTTTTTTTACCAGATCAACCTTGGTCACATCTACGGCCACCTTATAAATTGTACCGCATCTTTTTGTCTGTTCAGACATGTTGTGTGAAAGCATAAATCCGGGCTGAGGCTCAATAAATCCCGGGTAGTTTGATATCATATGTGTTGTCGCCATATAGCCCCCGGGAAGGGCCACATCAATCAGGGTTGTATTAATTTTGGCCTGGCAAAGGTATAAACCTGCCGTCAACCCTCCGGGCCCTGCACCCAGAATGGCAACATCAGTTTCGGTAAAAACGGGCTCCATGCCGGAAAGCTTTTTTTCCACCTTTACCCTGCCAATAAGATGGCCTATTTCCCTGATAATATCCGAGCGCTTTATACCACCTGCAATTCTCTGGCAAACCTCCTTGCCGCCTTCATAAAAAAGCAGTGTTGGCGATGATTTTACTCCAAGGGCTTCTGACAGGTCCCTGTTGCCCTGACGGAATATTTTAACAAACCTTATATCATCTGAAAAAAGATTCTCCAGGCTCTCCAGCTTGGGAGCCAATGCTTCGCACGGCGGACATTCTGTTGAATAGAAATCCACCACCACCGGTCCCCCGCTGTTTATAACATCGTTATATTCCTTAGAAGTAATTTCCTGCATCGCTTTAATATTTAAGTACAACACTGACTTTATAAGTATATTTTTTTGCCTTTGCAAATGGACCTTATCAGGTATCACCTGGCTTAAAGCCAAGGCTTTATGGACATTACTATAAAAATATTTTCATTCTATATCGCGGGTATCTTAAAAAAAATATTGTCCGGGACGGCTCATCAGTTACTGCTCATTGTCAATTTCTTCTTGTCTGAAATAGGCAGATATCCCCAGTTCAAGCAACTCCCTGACCGGCCGGCAATCAGGACTATTGTGCATGCCCGTCCGGTTTTTGGCTACTGCAGCACAGCCACCTCCGCAGAGCACGCCAAGATTACAATCCCTGCATTCCTTTATAGATAAGATATCCCTTTCAGACCACTGCTCTATTCTTTCATCATACATGAACCTTTCGGGGAAAAACTGGCCGAGCTCTTCACCCTTTTTTCCAACTGTAGCGGTACAGGCATATATGTTACCTGTGAAATCAAAAGCCCATTCAGTTTTGGTGCCGGGACAGGAATCAAACATTGGCGGCGGTAATTCACCGTGCTCGGACAAGTGCCTGGCAACTGAAAAAGCAGGTTTGTGAAACTCTCTTATGTGGGGATGCTTTATGATGAGCTGGTATATATCATTGTACATCTCCAGGCGGGAAAAAAGCCTTTCCCTGTTCACCTGGCATTCATGCAACTCGTAGTTTCTGCCAAGTTGTGTACTCATAAAGGGTGATTTTGTCCAGCCCCGGTCAATGGCAAAACTGGCCAGATCCGGTAACCCCAGTATGTTATCCCGGTCCACAACAACCCTGAGATTAACAGGGATACAATTATTCAGCAAAAGATCAATCCCCTTAACAATCCTGTCAAAACTGCCCCGTCCGTTTTTAAGGTAACGTCTATTGTCGTGAACATCTCTGATTCCGTCCAGAGTGACCTGCACCTCTCTTATCCTTGCCTTTTTTAACAGATTAATGTAATCAGCTATATGATAACCGTTTGTTACCACCGCTATATCAATATCCCGTTCTGCAGCCTTTTCAATAATCCTTTCTACAAGAGACCTGTGCCTCTTACCCGGCATAAGAGGCTCGCCGCCAAAAAGGGTAATGTATTTGCGACGACCGGCAAAAGCCAGGTCAATATACTGGTAAAATGAATCAATCACCGCTTCGTTCAGACTGCCCCCACTTTCAATATATTCAGACTGGTAGCAATAATAACAGCCAAAATTACAGTTATAGCCGGTTACAAAAAACAACTGTATCTCATCACTTTCCCTTTCATCCACAAACCTGAGGTATGCATTGCGGAATTCAGCTTTTTCATAATCCGGATCAACAATATAACCGCGTGAGATCAATTCTTGTCTTGACAGGTTTCCATTAAGCAGCCCGGTGTAAGTATCACTTTCAATAATATCAGCAATGCCATACAAGGAATTAATAATAAAATACTTATCAGAGTCTTTTACCCGGGAGAAAATATTGAATCCGGAAAATTCCATAAACGTTTCCCGTTTAAATGATTATCCATTTATACCTGAAAAATAGAAGCAAAGCTTCATTCTTTCAATCATGACATCCGGCGACGAACTTTGATTTTTTTGCACAACATTGCGCCTGTGTGGTCTTTTTCTCGTTCTTTTTTATGGTAAGGCTCTTCATAATAGATAAATGATATTTGTAAATTATAGGATTCATATATACCAATACACAAAATTAATCAAAATAATAAATCTGCCTGGTACAGGGAATCACCACCGGCTGTGCATCTCTGTCCAAACCTTTATAACAATATTATAAAAATTATCATCAACAGTCTATTTATTGCCTGATAATGTGAAGCTGCAAACCATGATCTTTCCTTTTTCATATGGCCTGCTCTCTTCAATTATTTTTATCTCTCTGAACCCTGCACCTTCAATTGCGGACAGGTATTCATTCAGGGTAACAGCCCCGGCCCAGCATTCAGAAACAGCGACGGGGTCTGAACTGTACTCAGGGGGCACGGGTTCCTGCGAATAGATGTCGCTTACTACAAATCGTCCGCCATATCTGAGGATGCGGTAAATCTCATTCCATACCGCATCCTTGCGGGATACATGATTAATTACGCAATTTGAAATAACCAAATCAGCCATTTCATCTTTAAGTGGAATATCCTCCAGCTCTGTTAAAATAAACTCTACATTTTCAATACCAAGTTTTTTTGCTGCAGAGCGCCCCTTGCTGACCATTGCAGGGGTAGCATCTATTCCATAAACATAGCCTGTCTTTCCAACTGTTTCGGATAGCCTTAGTACATCCGTTCCACGGCCACTTCCCAGGTCAATACATATTTCTCCACTGCCAGCACCGCTTTTTTCAAACGCCCCCCCACAAGAAAGGCAACAGGAATCATCGGCAAGTTTGGAATATCTTTTCCTGATTTCAAATTCCATCATTATTAAATGAAATAAATTTATTCCTTTCAAAGATACATTACAATTTTGAAAAAATATAACATAATATAATTATTCCAATATCTGTATATAACCCAACCGGATTTCCCCCGGAAAGGATAATTACACGGTTATTGACATGGCTGGCATGCATAAAATATCAATGATCAAAAGCCCATCCATTTAGGCTTTACCGTTAATTTAAATTTGGTTGTTTTTTCTAAAATTTATAATTTTCAGATTCTTTAGGATTGTTTTAAATTAAATATTAATAATATTATTAAATAATTATCCGTCTTTATAACATTAATCCATCTTCATTACGGCAGTTTAAACGGTTTTTTAATTAAGAACAGTTTCTATTTATAATGCCTGCTGGCCAGGCTCTTATTTTTCTAAAAATGAATTCAAAACTATACAGTCAAGTTTAACTTTTTAAATATGTTACTATGAGTGAGTCAAGAAGATCTTTTATTAAAAAATCTGCATTTGGAGTTGCGGGAATGACTATTGGAGGAGCCGGCATGAGTGCCAACAGTTATAATAAAATAATCGGAGCTAACGACAGATTAAATGTTGCTGTTGTTGGGCTCGGAAGGAGACTGGGAGCTTTCCCTGAACCAATAGCCATGAAGGAAAGCAATGTGCGTCTGCTATATCTTTGTGATGTAATGAAAAGTCAGCGTGAAAAAGCAGCTGAAAGATTTTCAAAAGTTATTGATTATTCGCCTGCCCTGGAAAATGATGTGCGCAGAATTTATGATAATAAACAGGTAGATATTATGATTGATGCCACTCCTGACCACTGGCACGCCCCGGGCACCGTTTATGCTGTTAAGTCAGGCAAGCATGTGTATGTTGAAAAACCCTGCAGTCACAATCCCCGCGAGGGAGAGATCCTGGCAGATTTGCAGAAAAAATACAAAAAGGTGATTCAGATGGGTAACCAGCAACGTTCATCCCTGGAATCAATAGAGATAATCAGGGATATCCACAACGGGGCAATAGGTGTACCATATAAAGCCACTGCATTCTATAGCAATTCAAGAGGCAGGTCTCCAGTACCAGTATCAGCTCCTGTCCCTGACGGACTGGACTGGGATCTTTGGCAGGGCCCTGCTCCACGCCGGGAATATAAACACAATACCTGGGATTACCAGTGGCACTGGTATGGATGGACCTGGGGAACAGCAGAGACCGGTAATAACGCGGTACATGAACTGGATGTTGCACGCTGGGCATTGCAGGTAGATTTCCCTGAAAGAGTAGATGTTGCATCAGGTAAATTTCATTTCCCTGATGATGGATGGACAATGTACGATACTATGGATGCAACATTCACTTTTCCCGGAAATAAGATCATTCAGTGGGACGGTAAAAGCAGAAACGGTTACAGGACATATGGTGCCGGAAGGGGAACCATCATATATGGCTCCGAGGGATCTGTATATGTTGACAGGAGAGGTTACAAACTATTTGACCGCGATGGTAATCTTATCAGGGAAAGAGAATCAGGGGGGACCGAAGGAGGAGTTGCGCTGGGTGGTGGCGGAAATATGACAACCATGCATGTTTATAATTTCTTCGAAGCCGTAAGAGGCAAGGAAGTTTTAAAGTCACCCATTGACGAAGGTGTTAAAAGTACGCATCTCGGACATCTGGCCAATATTTCTTCACGTATAGGCAAAGGTTTTGATGTCAACCACCTTAACGGACAGGCGCTGGACCGTGACGCCCTGAAGCTTTGGAGCCGGAAGTACGAGTCCGGATGGGAACCTGAAGTGTAACCCTTTTTAAGTTTCGGGTTGCAGCCTCGATATTATCTGAACCGCAAGTGTTTATTTAAGCTTGCGGTTCATTTGTTTTCCAGGGCTTACTGGTTTTCCAGGAACTCCCTGATTTCTCCAGGTTTATCGGTGGTAATTGACATTGCGCCGTATTCCCTGAACCGGGCAGCATCTTCAGGTTCATTTACAGTCCAGACATGGTATTCATATCCTGCCTCAATAATCCTGGTAATATAGTTTTGATCAATCCGTCGAAAATTGGATGAAAACCCATCAGCTCCAATATATTTAAGCGTTTCAAGAACAGTTTCCACATCCGGGTTAATATTACCTGATTCATCCTCACGGAAACCCGATAACCAAAAGGCCTTATGCTCCGGCCTGGCTGATTTGAACTCTTTTATGACCTTGGAATTGAAGGATATAATTACTATTTGATGGTCTTCAAGTCCGGATTCATCGATAACTTCATAAAGGCGGGGCAATATTACAGTGTCGTCTTTTATCTCAACAAATATTTTTTTGTCCCGGGGCACAATCTCAAAAACTTCTGAGAGTGTGGGGATAACAGTTCCCTCCCATTCCGGGCCTTTCCATGATCCTACATCAAGCTGCCTGAGCTCCATTAAGGAAGACTCCTTTACAACCAGATCCTTACCGGCAACCCTGCCTGTAGACCGATCATGTATGCAAACAATTTCACCATCTGCAGTCAGAAAAAAATCACCCTCAATTGCATCAGCATCCTGTTCCCAGGCAAGCATGAAAGCAGGAATGGTGTTTTCCGGGGCATCCCAGGATGCACCCCTGTGTGCGACAATTTCAGGAATATAAACCTTTTCAGAGCATCCTGCCCCGGCGAATAGTATTGCCATGGCGATAAATATAAATTTGTTCATAGTTATAAAAAATTTGTTATAATTATGTGTAAATCAGGGAGCAAATTCAAGCTCCAGCCACAACCTTGTTGGCCGGGATAATTCTCCCATATTTTCAGATCTTTGTTGCATCATCCCACTATCCGGAAACCTTTGTGGCACCTGGCCGGACATGCGGCCTCCTGGTGTGGTGCCTCCCCGGGGTCTTCTTCCGTAATCAGGAGCCGCTGACCGGGAAGATGAGGGAAGCTCAAAAAATCCGGTTTCAAGTCCTATATTCATTGAGGTTCTCCCTGCAAGCGGGTTGAACCCGAACTTCAATAATTCAAAAGGAACAACGGCTTCATAGAATAACATATTTTCAATTCTTTCAGCACTCACCCTGATTTGGCTGTCCCGCATCCTGAGAGTTCTTGTGGAGCTTCCGTAAATACCAATAAGATCAACTTCATCAGCTCTTTCAAGCAATGCATTTACCGGACCAATTTTGTAACCCATCATCGAAAGATTGATATCCCTTCCGGAAGGATCACCGGTTATTCTTGCCCCCCGGGGAAACCGAAAACCCTGCTCTTTATTTTTACCTCCAGTCCTGTCAATCCATACTGTAAATCCAAATTGAGCGATTTTTCTCTGCAAATTCTGATTGAAAGTTGCTAATGTAATATAAAGATTACTGTTATCATACTCAAACAAATAATAAAACTCGCTCTGTTCATGATAACCCATCTGTTCGGTTAATCCAACCTTTTCTTCGTTGGTCAGCCTATGTTTGCCGGCCTCTTTCTCAGAGACAACAGCCCTGGGTGTACTACACCCGGCCAATGCCAGCACAACTAATGAAACCATGGAGATAAAAACCCTCATATATTATATTTTAAATTATCCTGGGTGAAACTTTAATTTGTATTAAATATATTTATCAATTTATTTAATAATATGCTGCATATTCACATAACGGCTAATATGTGCTTCAATCCATGGATACCTCATGTAAATACACTGCATTTTGTGAGACAAAGCGACATGAGGTATTAACAAGTAAATATTTAACAAATCCCTGCAAAGTTAGTATATTTATTCTGTAAATATTTTTCAAAGATCCCGGCAGGAACCAGGCTGTATTTTATTTATAAATATAAATCGTCATTTAATTATATTTGTTGTTTGCGAGCAAAAAAACTCACTATTATTTTTACTGGCTATTTTAATTATCAATCCGGCAATAATACCTGTGAACATTAAATTTTCAATCATGTCAACATTACTATTCGACAAAACTCCCTGGGAGGTTGTAAAAAAAGGCCTTAAGCGAAAAATTATTTATACCGGAAACCTGATGAACGTATTAATAGAATTTAGCGATGGTCCCTGGGACCATCCCGAACCTTATCATTCTCATCCTCATGAACAGACCTCATATATCGCTGAGGGTGAAATCCTGTTTTTTTATGACGATGAAAAGGAACAGCATCTCAGGAAAGGAGATATGTTTGCAGTGCCTTCAGGTATAAAGCATACCATTCAATTGCTGACCAGAGAGGCAAGGCTGGTGGATAGCTTTACTCCCCTGAGAGAAGAATTTTTAAAAAAATAAATTTTAACCCTATGAGAAAGGTTATGAGCAGGGAAATACCTCTCGATTATGTTTATTACCATTTTCAATAAATTAAGCTCCGGCCATGAGAAAAGAATTAATTCTGCTTTGCACCACTACAGTTTCCATTGCTATGACCTCCTGCAAAACAACCGGGGAAAAAGTGAATGAAGCTTCAGAGCTTCCTAATATACTATGGATCACTTGCGAGGATATGAGTGCGAGATTGGGAAGTTACGGAGATCCTTTGGCCAGGACGCCTCACCTGGATAATCTTGCGAGTGAAGGAATAAGATTTACCAACGTCTATTCCGTTAGCGGCGTATGTGCTCCCAGCCGTGCTGCACTTATAACAGGAATGTATCCCACCAGTTTCGGGGCACAGCACATGCGCACCCTTCGGCGCACAGCCTCTCTCGATCAAATAACTGACCCTGAACTTCTGGCTATTCCTGTCTACGAAGCTGTTCCGCCTCCTGAAGCCAGAACATATGCAGAACTTTTCAGACAGGCAGGTTACTATACGACAAACAATGTTAAAACAGATTATCAGTTCCACAACCCCATTACGGCCTGGGATGAGTCCAGCAGCAAAGCACACTGGCGAAACCGAAAAAATAAAGATCAGCCCTTCTTCTCGGTTTTCAATATAATGGAAACACACGAATCAAGAGTCTGGGGAAATGCATCCAAACCCATACTTGTTGATCCTGACAAAATTGAACTTCCCCCCTATTACCCGGACAGCCCTGATATCAGGAAAGATATGGCAATCCATTACAGCAATATTATACGAATGGATTCAATTGCCGGCACATTATTGCAACAACTGGAAGAGGACGGTCTGCAGGACAACACTATTATATTTTTTTACAGCGACCATGGAGACGGACTTCCAAGGATGAAAAGATGGACGTATGATTCGGGCCTCCATGTACCTCTTATTGTAAAATTCCCGGACAAGAGGGGTGCGGGTACAGTAAACAACCAGATGATAAGCTTTGTGGATTTGCCTGCAACGGCATTGTCACTTGCCGGAATGGGAATACCCGGATATATGCATGGTCAGCCCTTTTTAGGTAAAAAAAAGGTTGCTCCCCGGGAATATATATTTGCTTCAAGGGACCGGATGGATCCGGCACTTGATTGTATCAGGACGGTAAGGGACAAGCAGTTTAAATACAACCGTAACTATATGCCAGAGAGGCCTTATGTGCAGTTTCTCCCCTACCGTGACCAGATGCCGCTTATGCAAGAACTTTTTCGTTTCAGGGAGGAAAACAAACTGGATTCGATTCAGAGACTATGGTTCAGACAAACCAAACCAAAAGAGGAGTTATTTGACTTG
The DNA here is from genome assembly GCA_007132225.1 of Bacteroidales bacterium. Lineage (GTDB taxonomy): Bacteria > Bacteroidota > Bacteroidia > Bacteroidales > PUMT01 > PXAP01. Next base: position 41,355 of record SLPB01000091.1, read on the forward strand.
GGAGCCGACCCCCATGAAATCAATAACCTGGCAGACAAACCTGAATACCAGGATGTTAAATTGCGTTTAAGCAGGGAACTGGACAAATGGATCGAAAAGACAGATGATCCCCTAACACTGCCGGAGCCGGAACTGGTAAAAAAACTCTGGCCACCCAATGGTATCCAGCCCGTAACCGAACCGGTATCTTTCACCTCCTCCCCTGTAAATATAGGTCTGGATTCCCAAACCTATGGTGCATCGATTGCCTACCAGATGAACGAAGCAATAGGAGGAGATCACTGGATGCTATATACCGGGCCCCTACCTGCAGCTGAAGTCGATTCTCTGGCAGCAACAGCAATAAGGATAGGTTACCGGCAGAGTTCAGTTGATAAGTACTACCACTCCAACTAAAACTATACTTTGCCAGTCCCCCATGCTTCCTGGTTGATCCGGATGAATTACCGGTACCGGGGTGATACCGGATCTTCCCGGGTCAGATTTAATCATTTTTTTGCATCCCGGTTATTATCAACTCAAATTTGATATTTTTTACTGCTTTTTCAACTTTCTTTTTATTATCTTGTTATATTAAAAATGCTCCTTTCTCGTTTTAATTTGACGGGACCTACTTTACTATCTTTTGTTTTATTTGTATATGATGGCAGAATATATAACAAGCTCCTGTAAAGGCCGGAAAAATGAAACCATCATCATTAATAATAGCAGTTTTATTTACAGGTCTGATTGTAAGCGGACAGACTGCACTGGAATACTATAATATCGGCCTGGTAAAATACAATCTCAAAAATTACCCGGGAGCTATAGCAGATCTTGACAAAGCACTCAAGATCAATTCTGAATATAGCGCAGCATATAATTTAAGAGGCGGGGCCAAATATAAAACCGGTGATTTCGAAGGGGCTATAGCAGATTACACTAAGGCAATAAAGTATGACCCCAAATTATCAGTTTCAGCAAAATTTTCAATTTCTGAATCCAGGGGAAATATTACGGGCTTAGAAAAGGTACTTGATATCGATCCGAAATATGCGTATACATATTTCAACAGGGGGCTTGCCAGGCAGGCAATAGGCGATTATAATGGAGCCGCAGAAGATTACAGCAAAGCAATAGAAATTGACCCTGGCCTGACAGAGGCTTATTATAACAGAGGCTTTTCCAGGTATAAAATGTATGATCTGTACGGAGCCTGTGAGGACTGGATGAAAGCGGTAGATCTTGGACATAGGGGTGCACGGGAAGCTATTCTTGAATATTGCCGTTACAGTTGAATATATGCCATTCCGAAAATTCCCGAACTATTTTAATAACATTGCCGGTTTAATCCAGGTTCCTTACACAACGAACAGAATAGCCGTCACCTTTAAAATTGTGACTTCTGTAAACATTGCCGGAATTGGAATGAAGTGAACGGTACCAGGCGTTAGAAGATGAGTAATCAGTTGAGGTCCACCACCGGCCGGTTTCACCAATATAGTAAAAATACCCCTGGCTTTCACCTCTTGCACCTCCAGGAAGATTAGAAAAACGGACACCGGATGGAAAAGCATTAAAACCACTCTCGTTGGTGGCACCGGTATTCATGCCGGACCAGTATTCCGGGCTGTTCCCTTTTAATTTCCCCCCCGCATTGTTAGCTAAATATTTGTTAACTTTTGTCCATTCGTCATCCTCAGGTACCCGCCAGCCGGCAGGGCAAAGCTTACCGGTATTTACAGCATGCCAGTTATACAAGGCACCATAGGTTTTACTGTGAGCAGCTTCATCATTTTTGTACCAGCTATATGCACCCCTGGTATTGTTTTCCCAGGCATTATTATCGGTACCGGGATACTCTATGGATGCACCATCGTTGTACCGGGTGGTTCTAAGATTAGAGGTCATCCATTCCTGGGTGCCTATTATCACTGTCTGGTAGGAATTACCATCAATATCAGAAACTGTGCCGGATCTATGGCTGTGCCTGTCGCCATGATCATCTCTATTGCAACCAACTGAAAAAAACATGAAGACACAGATAATGGCCAATGGATTAACCCTGGAAAAAACTCTGTTAAATATCATTTTAGCATGCATGATTCAATGAATTTTTCAATTTCAAATATACATGACATTTTTTAATTGACACACAGACGAATAAAAATCCAGTCCGATGTCTTTAACTTTGCTTAACGTGCTCGAGGCACAATCATTAAAAGCAAGTTATTAACTTAAACTA
>SLPB01000136.1 GCA_007132225.1 Bacteroidales bacterium
CACCATTTCCGGCTCTTGACCCGTAAAGTGCAGCAGCACTTGGACCTTTAAGAACTGATATCTCCAGAATATCGTTAGGATTAATATCCGATATGGCAGAACCAAAGTCAACAGGATTACGATCACCAATATATGTAACATTGTCCATTGTATTATAGAACGGTATACCATCAACAACATATAATGGCTGGTTATCACTAACCAGGGAAGATTCTCCCCGAATAGTCATATCAACAGTTGAACCGGCGGGTCCTGTCTGACGTATAGATACACCCGCTACCTGACCAGCCAAACCGGTCAAAAAGTTCTCCTGAGTAACTCGCTGCAACTCCTCGCCACTTACTCTTGATACAGAATAACCAAGGGACCTCTGATCCCTGGTTATACCTAGAGCCGTCACAACAACTTCATCCAGATCAATAGCTGTTGGTGTCATCGTAACATTAACTGTAGCCCGGCCGTCAACAGGAATTGCCTGGTCTTCCATCCCGATAAATGTAAATATAAGAACAGACTGGTCATCAGGCACATTAATTTCATAGCGGCCATCCACACCGGTAACCACCCCGGTAGTTGTTCCTTCAACCACGATTGAAACCCCCGGCAGTGATTCTCCGTCACTGTCGGTTACAACACCCGAAACCAGGTGTTGAGCAAAAGCGTTAATAAGGGTAAAAAAACCCATTAATAACGTCAGGCAGATTCGTTTTTTCATAACATAGTAGATTTTAATTAAGGATTAGTAGTTTACCATTAACTCATTTCACCTTTTATTTCAAAGCTTGCCAAAACCTTGTTTAAGTCTCATAATAAATATATTGCCTCATATCATAAGCACTTAGTTTAATAAATGTAAAACTTGCTTATGTCACACATAAAGCAAATATAAGTTCTTGTTGATAAATCACAAAAGAAAAAACGTTTTTTTTAGATAAAAAAAATACCCCTGGGCAGGGGTATTCGCAAAACAGATCACTTATAAAATCAGTTGTAATTTTCGCCTGAGCGCAATATTTCCTTTTTTATTGGCAGCATATACGGTATACGGGCATACAACCACTCAATAAATTCCACAATATCTTAACATTCTCGGGCCCCCTCTAATCGGCCATGGAGTCAATTTCATCGGCTTTAAACCGTACGCTCATGATGTAGGGTGCCTGACCTTTTTCAAAGTGCCCGTAGGTTGTAGTCACGAAAGTGCCGTCGGGAAGAACTTCAACCCCGGGATATGCGGTATCGTATTCCCATCCGCTTCTTGATGGAAAATTCTCTTTCAGCCTTAGAACATACTGACCTTCGGTCCCATTAACAATATCATCGTAGGTACCAACCCATCCACCCCAGTCGGTTTCAAAGGGGCGGTTTTCCCTGCTTCTTTCGGGAGAGATAGTCCGGAAACTGATGAACAGCCGCCCATCCGGCCCATATTTGCCGGTGTGCCGGTCTCCTGTCAGTGCCAGGGGAAGTTCACGGGGATCGCTCCAGGTCTCTCCCTCATCATTGGAGAAAATCACGAATGAATTCTTTTCCCTCTTGTTTTCACGGAGCAGTACGGCAATCTGCCCGCCATCGGGTGAGCGTATAACTCCCGGTTCACAAAGAAATACTTCAGTGCCGCTCCACACCTCCTCCGGGTAGGACCAGCTCAGTCCGCCGTCATAACTCAGGGTCTTGTAAAGTGTCATCGTATCAGTCCGCTCCCCTGCCGGTGATCCCCAGAATTCATCCTCCCCGCCACTAATGAACCTTCCGTCATCATGAAACATTGCCATGTAATGACCCTTCCCGGTTTTAAGGGGTTCAACAAATCCCATAACCACAATTCCACCCCAGTCTCCTGCCGGCTCGAGCTCACTCCATGTTTTACCATCATCTTCACTTACTGCAAGCCGCGCAGGGTAAAGCCCTGACCAGACAATCAGCCTTTTTTTGCCCTCTGAATCAACAACCCGATGAATAGTAGGCACCTCACGGCTGGTAGCCCAGCTTTCGGGGGTGGGCAACCGGTCACTCCATGTGAGTCCGCCATCATCACTTCTTTTCATAACAATTGGTCCGCGACCATGCCCCTTGGGATAAACTGCGTAGATTGTTTTACCATCCTCCAGCATGACTGTCGTAACATGCCCAAGATACTGGTCCGGTTCCCTGTCAACCAGAACCTGCCGGTGAGCATCTTCATCAAGATCAATGGCGGGGATTGTTACATTATTTACTATGTCAGGCGGAGTGTCAGATGAACCACATCCACTGCCTGTAATTAAAGCCAGAATAAAAATAATTGTAACCCCTTTGTAAAACAAAATATTCTTTTCCATATCAAATCAATTAAATTAATATTATCATTGGTCTTTTGCTAATGTATAACTTTCCGAGGATAATTTTCTGAATATGTATATGCCTCATTCATAATTTGCTTCATCCGGCTGACAACATCAGGATAATCAATTACCACATTTTTTACTTCACCAGGGTCTTTCTCCAGATCATATAGTTCATACCTTATATTATCATCCGTTAAAAAACTTAAAAGTTTATACTTACCAAATCTTAAAGCCTGAGTGAATGTTGGTCTGACATGTCCGTAATCCCAGTAAAGGTATTCATGTTCTTCACCACGCTCTCCTTTTAAATCAGGCCAGATAGAAACTCCATCTGATTCAATACTGCCGGGATAATTGACTATATCAGCAAAAGTGGCAAGCATATCCCAAAGAGCTATTATTTTATCATTAACTGTTCCCTGGGGTATTACATTTTTCCATCTGGCAATAAACGGGATCCTGATGCCTCCTTCGTAATTTTCTCCTTTACCACCTCTTAATGGACCATTACTATTAAAAAACTCCATTTCAGACAGAACTAACTGATGAGGCCCGTTATCACTTGTAAAGATTACAAGGGTATTATCTTCAATACCAAGTGAGTTCAATAACTCCATTAGTCTTCCTATATCCCTGTCCATCCTGGTAATCATAGCAGCATAGTTTTTTGCTATCTGAGGCCAGCTTTCCTCCGTGTAAGGCTCATCTGAAGGCACTATGAACCATTCAGGCGTTCCCCTGGGATATTCAGAAAAGTGTGGTATAGTATAGGGCAAATAAAGGAAAAAAGGCCGTTGATGGTTTTCCTGAATAAAATTGATGGCTTTATCAGTATAGGTATCGTGTATATACTCTCCCCCCCGTCCCGGTCTGTTCCTGCTTAAAAGAACTTCTTTTTCATTTTCCCAAACATGTTGCGGATAATAAAAATGTGCATGCTCCTGATTCAACTGACCATAATAATAATCAAACCCTTGATAACCAGGAGCTCCCCATGAGCCCGGATTACCTAAACTCCATTTACCAACTCCTCCGGTATAGTAACCGGCCTTTTTGAGCAACTCTGCAATAGTAAAGTTATCAGGCTGAAGGAAGGTTCCATGTGGTACATTATCCCTTATCCGGTTATTCCCGTTGTGCATTCCGGTTAAAAGACTGGATCGGGCCGGAGCACAAACAGACCCTCCGGAATATGCCTGTGTAAAGCGCATACCTTCGGAAGCCAGCTTATCAATATTCGGAGTTTTAATCCATTCCTGCCCATAACATCCCAGATCTCCATAACCAAGATCATCTGCCATTATAAAAATAATATTGGGCCTTGAATGCTGCACCCCGGTGTCTCCAATTACAGGAAGTGATGGAGCCGTTACTAAAAACACACTGACAAATATCTCTTTGGTTGCTGGGATCATGTTTTCAAATTATGAGGAATTATTAAATTCAGTTCATTTTCAACAGCCACACATCTGAAACCTTGGAGTAATTACGCCAGTTAAGGTGCGACTCCTCAGGCTCATCGAAAGTAACCTTAAGGGATCCCTTGCCCAGCAGTCTGCGCGGGACAACAAACTCCTTAAACTCTTCCATTCCTTTATTGTAAGTCAAAGGCCTGAGCCTCTCCCCTTCAACCCTGATCAATGCATCTCCATAACCTGAAACACGGATTATATAATACCCGTCAGGATCAATATCCGTATATTTTAGGGTTGGAAAATGCTGATATAACTGGGTAGACAGGCGTTTTCGGCTCTTACCGCCATCCCACCAGGCATAACCCAGGCTGCTTTGATTAACAGAGGTAACCCGGGGTGAGTTGGAGATATCCTGGATATTATCATAATAGCTGCCTGTTCCGGGATTTTCCCAGGTCCTGATGATCTCCAGGCGATCAAGCCTCTCCCTTTCCGTTGGCATCTGTCTGATTTTTTCAAACTCATCGGCAAGCCACCACCTGTTATTCAGAGGATGATCAATATAATCAAGAGGGGCGCGGTTTGACGCGCTTGCCAGGTGCTTTTCCACGCTGGACTGCAACCCTATGGAATGAAATAAGGCCTCGAAATAATCTACTACCTTTTGCCTCAATTCCGGATATCCCGGTTCCGTGTCGGCCCTGTTCACAACGGCCAAAGCTTTATCCATAGCCCTGAGAGAACCCAGTGATTCAGCCTCACCCAAAATAATGTTGGCTTCTTTCTCAAGATTTTCCTCATAATATTTTCTCTTCTTTAAAAAGGCATCAAAATATGCACGCTTTAATAATTTTTGCCACCTCCAGTTTTCCTGGAGCTCAGGATAATTTGATTCAAGGTTTTGCCACCAGGCAAGAGTTGTTTCCACACCGGCATTTTCCAGTACAGGTCCGTCCCAGTTTCCTTCCAGTCCAATAATTCCGGTTGCGGCGGCATCAGCAACCGAAAGGCCGAAAAAGAACCGTGAATATTCCGTTACCACCCTCTGCACATCCCGTTCGGTGTTCCAGCCCATCTGGCTCCAGACTGCTTTATTCACATCATCATGCATGCCGTCTGAATAGGCAACAAACCCGTCAGTGGAAGGTGCAAAGCGGTTATGTATTCGTGCATAGAAAAAAGGCTGGGGATTACAAATTTCACGACCCTGGGTAACGGCGAAAGCCTGGTCAAAATTCTCAACAGGATACTGACACCGAATGGTATGTGTAATATCAGGATAATGACGGTGTTTGTATTTATCAGGTAACCGGGACCTTGTTGTTGCCATATCAGGGCTTCCAGGTCCCGATACTACGCCTGTAAACCACTCCGGACTGTTATCTTCAAGATACTGAAAAAAATAATTTATCTGTTCTTCATTAAACCCCTGAAGTGAAAGCCATATACCGGCATCGGGATGATATTGATGAAGTACGGCAGAGATCTTAACAAGTAAAGGCATGATATACCTTGGATGATTATCTCCCGGATCACCACCTGGAAAAAATACATCATCAAGTTTTGGAGTATTTTTATAAAGACCAATATGCTTCTCCGCCTCAGCCAGCAAATTTGATTCATCTGAAATATCCAGATCAATGGGGGTCCACACCCAGTAATCAAGTCCGTAATTGCGGCAAATCTCACTCATCTCCCTGTTCATATCTTCACTTGAGAGTTCCATTAACGGGCCGCCGCCATTATCAAAAGGAATATTCTCAACACTATTGGCCCCGAATATTGCCATTTCCCTGATATACTGTTCATATGTATCCACATCCCATGCATCATATGAATTGGCTTTGTCCCTGTAACCTATCTGATGACCCCGGATTGGATATTGCGGACTAGTAGCAATCTCATTATCTTTACTAAATAATATCAGATTTTCGGAAAGCTCTGCTGTTCGCAAAAATTGCCCCACAGCATACATTACTCCCCTTTCATCAGCTCCTATCAGCCACAGGATATCTTTACCACCGGATCTCTCAAAGTAAATCCTGAATCCTTCTGCCCGGGTTTCCGGCAAATCAACTCCTGATCGTTTGGGTACTGATATTCCATTAAACTCATCATCCTTTATTGTCACTAAAGCAATTGTTATATCTTCCCATTTTGAAGAGAGGGGGAGATTAATCGAAGTTCGCTTTGCCACCTCTTCCTGTAACACCCTTAAAGATGTCTCTCTGACCGGTGATTTTATGCTTGAGGAAGCACTTATTGATGCCTTACTGAGATCGATGCTCTGAGCTGACAAATTAAATGATGAGGCCAGCAAAATGCATGCTGTTAAAAAAGCGCGGATTAAAAAATTGTTAAGATTCATATCAGTAATTAATTATATTTAAACTAAATTTTATTTTTTATAATCGGGATTGATTGATACATAATGGGTGACAAACTTGTTAACCAGGCATGCATAGTGTCAAATGAAATTCCAAGATACAATTTCCTGTCTATTTATCATTATTCAGTTTCATTTTAATCCTTTCCGGTATATATTAATATCCTTGATCTGTATTTACTTTATAATTGCCAGCGGCCTCAACAAATGGTAATGTTTCAGCCAGCTTTTATTTTTACAAACCGGCCATCTGAATCACTTGATTTCAGTGCTGCGAGCATTGTTTTTAATGTCTGTTCTGCCTCTTCGAGAGTGCATCCCGGTGTCTCCTTGCCCTCAATGCATTCTATGAAATGCTTTGCCTGATACATGAATACAGTATCGCGGTCCAATACCCTGTTTGTACCGTTAATCCATATATTGTCTTTGGGATTAAAAATTTCAAGACAGCCCTTTTCCTGACTGAGTTGAATGGTTGAAGCTTCCCCTATCACCTGCAGGCTTATTTTATTATCCTGCTGAAAAAGGCAAATACCCAGAAATGCCACAATGTCGCCTTTAAATTTTAAAATTACATTAGCTGTATCTTCGGTTGCAATATCGGTCAATCCCAAACGCCACTGACTGGCAGATACCTCCAGGGGAGGGCCAAAGCACCATTCAAGAAAATTGATCATATGGATAAGGTGATCGGGTATGGCACCGCCACCGGTAATACGTGACTGTGCGTATTGCGGGGGATAATCCTTACGCATGTGTGGCCAGTACTGACCAACATAGTAATTGATCAAACGTATTGAACCAGCATCGCCGACTAAGATACGATCACGCAATTCCCTGTAAAGAGGATCGCTTCTGTAATTGTAGGCGACAGATAAAACAGTTTTTCCAGTGATGTGGAGCCTCTTTAGCTCATCCACACCATCCATATTCATTGCAAGAGGCTTTTCAAGAAGAACATGCCTGCCGGCTTTTAGCAGTTCGATAGTTACCGGGATATGAAGATTGGCCGGTATACAAACAACTACACCATCAAAATTATTGAAATTGGCCTCCCGGTAATCAGCATAAACTTCCCGGACCGGATATTGAGCAGCTATTCTTTCAAGGGTTCCGGTATTTGTATCGGCAACGGAACAGCAAACTCCATCTATGCGAAGAAAATTACGAAGATGGCGCTCACCGATTGAGCCAACTCCAATAATGAGTATATGCATTTCTCTGATTTTTAAAAAATGAAAATGTAATATTCCGGAATTAATAAGTCTCCCGGGTTATAGCGGACATATCTTGCAGTTGCATGATAATCTCTTTGGAAACTCTTGTGAATATAAGATTATCATAAGGAGTTTCTTTCCCGCCTTCCCACAAAACACCAACATCTCCATTATCTATAAGATACATCGCCGAATAGGCTGCATGACCCGGACCAGTTAGTATCTCTAGGGGAAATGAAATGCCCTGGTCACTACTTAACCGTAGTACAAGGTTCTTCCTTCCGGGGCCTTTTAAACCGGACCATAGTAGCAGACTATTTTTATTAATATCCGGATTGGGATAACTTATAATACTAGCTGCAATAGGCGGACAAACCTGGCCGGGTTCAGGCTCGCTCCATGTCTCTCCCTGATCACCACTAATGGCAGTCCACCGAAAACCGGTATCCCGGTCACTTACCCTGGCATCGATCATCAGTCTGCCATCATCAAGCTCCACAATCTGATTTTCACAGGCAAACTCATTAACCTGTTCTCCGCGATTCCAGTTCTCTCCACCATCATCACTGTACAAAGCAAAAGATGACCATTTTTTATCCGGATGATCATGCTCATAGCCAGGGGAATTAGCGTTTACAGGAACTACCAGCCTCCCAGAGCGGGTTTCAATTCCATGACCCGGACCAAACACTGCAATGCCCCAGCTATTGACATCCCGGCCCTGATGAGTGATATCCCTTTCATCTGACCAGCTTCTTCCATTATCATCACTATAGCGAATTTTGAGCTGACAGTCCATTTCACCGGGCCTGCTTACCATGGGCCCGGGATTACCACTGCGGCCGGGCTTCCATACGTTATAGAGAACCAGTATCCTGCCATCACTGTTTTTTATAACAGATGTTGGATTTGAAGAACTCCATCCCTCCCTGGATTGCGCAAACATTCTGAGAGATGACCAACTCCTACCACCGTCATGACTGAGCTTATAAACCAGGTCGATATGCCCGCCTCCAGGATCCTGTCGGTTGTCCCTGCGTGCCTCGGCAATCGCTATCAGGGTGCCGTCACTGGCAGAGATGAGTGATGGAATCCGATAAGTAATATAACCATCCTCACCACCTGAAAAAACGGTATTATGCTCCAGACTGCCATTAATATTCGAGGAATATGTTAATGCATTATTCCTGTTGGCGTGTGCTCCCGGAGATGCAAAAGAGCTAAATAATAAAAAGGAAAGAAGACAAATTAAATTTCCTGTACCTGTTTTCATTTTAAGAAAAATTCTATAGTTTAATCTTTGAATTCTGATATTAATTTTACCAGCTGGTCCATCCCCCATCCAGTAATAGGTTATGACCTGTAATATAGGCAGACGCCCCGGAGGCCAAAAAAACAACCGGGCCCTTTATATCATCATGTTCGGCAAACCTGCCCAGTGGCGTCAGGCGTTTGTAGTTACTTACAAACTCCTCTTTAAGGTTGGCTTCCCTTATACCGGGACCGTATCCGCCCGGACTAATGCAATTGGCACGAATATTTTGCTTGCCGTAATAGTTGGCAATCCATTTGGTGAAACCTACCATGCCCCATTTTTCAAAAGTATAGGTAATTCCGCTGCTCATTCCCGTATCTCCATAAACACCAAAATTGGGTCCGACAGCTCCCTGTATGGAGCCAATGTTAATGATACTACCTCCACCGTTATCCAGCATTATTTTTAAAACCCCCTGTGTTAAAAGAATCAAGCCGGTATAATTAACAAGCTGTGATTTTTCAAGATCATATCTGCTGATATCATTAAGGTTCTTTTTGCCACCTTCCCAGGTCACCGTATTATTTACAAGCAGATCAATACGGCTGTATTTTTTTACAATATACTCTATCAGGTTATCTATGGATTTATCATCACCCTGATCGTAAAAGATCCCCTCTGCTTTTAGTTTTTTCTTTTTCAGCTCCGAGGCATATGCTTTACATTTTTCCTCATCGCGCGATGCAATTATAACCCTTGCACCGGCCTCAGCCAGTGCCAGAGAAATTGGTTTCCCGTACATACCGGCACCACCGGTAACAAGTGCAACTTTTCCGTCCAATCTGAACATTTCCATAGGTTAAATATTTAGCAGACTTAATAATATTACCAAATTTTCAACTTTCAGCTGTATATCCGGCGAAATCAAAAATTATGAACCCTCAGAGCCGGCAATACTCTCTAAAACCTTCCAGCACTGGAATAATCCCCTGGGAACATGAAAGCAGCCCTTCCATTTACCTCCCTTTAAAGGCAGGTAAACCTCTCCTCTGCGGTTTAAATAACCAAACCATTCCCCCGCCTCCGGGTCAGGAAATCTCTCCCATGTATAATCATGCACCTTGCTGAACCACTCAAGGCATTTTTTATCGCCGGTGTACCTGTAACCTTTCAGCAGGCTTATCAGCGTCTCAAGATGTACCCACCATAATTTCTGATCCCACTCAAGCTGCTGGGGAGGATGACCCTTAATATCCAGAAAATAATATATGCCCCCGAACTCCTCATCCCACGAATACTCAAGAGTTCGCAGAATTATCTGCACAGCCTTTTCAACAAGATCATGCCTGTTAATACGTGTTGCAACATCCATGATGAACCACATGGCTTCTATAGCATGACCGGGGTTTAACAGCCGGCCTTCAAAGCAATCTGCAAAGGAACCGTCCGGGGAAACGTTTTCCAGTATAAGTCCGGTTTCCTGATGGTAAAAAACATCCATAACCTCATGCACAAGATCGCCGGTAAGCTCTGCTACAAGATCGGGTTCCAGAAGATCTTCAATTTCCAGGGCAAGATTGCAAAGTATCATCGGAAGGCCAAAATTTTTCATAGGCCTGGATCCGGGCACCAGCTTATTGTATTTCCCCTTGGGATTATCCCTGCGTTTCAGGATATTATTAAAAGTTTCGCGGGCAATTACTGCATAATCATCTGTTCCTGTGGCTTCATACAATTGTCCAAATGCCAGTGAGGCAAAACAATCGGAGAAAATATTGTATGGCTGTACCAGTGGAGTCCCTTTTCTGTCAAGACTGAAATACCAGGCACCCTCCCTGTCTCTTCCATGTTTTTGCATGAAGTGTGCTCCATTAAGTGCCATATCAAGCCACTCCTGACGTCTAGCTATCTTATTGTAAAAAGTTGAAAACATCCATACCTGTCGCCCCTGAAGCCATATGAACTTGTCGGTATCATAAACTCTGCCCCTGCGGTCGAGACATGTGAAATAACCACCATGCAATTTATCGGGTGAACATTCCATCCAGAAGGGAATTACATTTTCCAGCAGCTCCAGACGGTATTTTTCTGATAATTTAACCAGATCCATAATTGATCAAGATTTTTAATCCGTTTTGTTTATACGGGTAGCATATGTATATCCACTTATCTCCTTCAGGTTAGGGAAAAACAGACTGGCAAACAATCCCAGTATAAGACTTGTCAGCATTCCTATTGCCCCGTAAAGCAAAAATGACAGGTCACTGGCACTTTGCAGGTAGGTAAGCACGGCCATTCCGCCGACCAGTCCTATTAGGGCAGCAGTAGCCGATACTCTCTTAAAAAATATCCCCATAATAAAAAGAGCTGCAAGACCGCCTGTAAGAAGCCCCAAAAACACATTAAACTGGTCCCAAAGCGATGCTATATCAAGAGTTGCCAGCATCAATGCGAATATTATTCCAGTTATACCTACAATAACTCCTGATATCCGGGCAGCAAACATGACCTTTCGCCGGGTAAGATTCTTAACAAACAATTTATAAAAGTCTGAAGTAATTACAGCGGCAACAGAGTTTATGTTAGATGACAAGGTTGACATTGCAGCGGCAAAAATTGCAGCAATTAAAAGGCCGGACATTCCAATCGGCAGCTCCCCAACTATAAACTGGGGAAATGTGGCATCTATATTAGGATTGGTCAGTGAAAGTCTTTCCGGGTTCGAGCTGTAAAATGCAAATAAACCTGTACCCAAAAGAAAAAAGACAACTGATACCGGAACACTAAGGATTCCGTTGAGCCAGATACTCCGGGCTGTAGCTTTCTCATCTTTGGTTGTCATGTACCGCTGCACAACGGACTGATCGCTGGTAAAGGTAATAAGGGAATTAGCCAGTCCGCCGATAATTACCACCCATACCACAGTTTTGGTAAAATCAACCCGGAAATCCATTAAGTGAAACTTATCATGTATTTGTGCAGTCTCCAGGAATCCCATCATACCTCCTTCTGTTCCCCATACCATAAAGACAAATGCCATCAATGCACCGGTTATGAGAATAAAACCCTGAATAACATCACCCCAGACAACTGCCTCGATCCCACCACTTGTACAATATATTATTGTCACAACACCCATTATTATTATTGACCAGTAAACACTGAATCCTGTAACTGCATGCAATGCAAGTGAGGGCAGGAAAAGCACTATGGCAATCCGGGAAACCATAAATGATACAAACAGGCCGGAAGCCAGCCATCTCAGTGGGCGGTTAAATCTCAGCTCCAGGTATTCGTAGGCAGTGGTAAGATTAAATCTCCTGAAAAAGGGAAGGTAATACCGGATAACCACCGGGGCTATCATTATAATACTCATATTAAAGATCAGCATCCGCCAGTCTGATGCATATGATTTTGCCGGTATGGCTATAAAGGTAATAGCACTGAGGGTTGTGGCAAATATGCTTATACCTGCTGCCCACCATGGTATCCGGCCTCCGGCCTTAAAAAAGTCATCTGTGGTTTCACCCCGCCTGAGAAAATAAAACCCAAGAGTAAGCATTCCGCCAAAATAGAGAGCAAGCACCAGGTAATTAACCCACCCAAAAATAGCTTTGGTTGAAACTGTAAGTGCCGAAACATCCGGTGTTCTGACGCCCGGCCTGATCTCCCCTCCAGGTATTACCAGCTGTCCGCCCCACCAGACCATCGAAGTTACTGCCGGAGCTGCTCCTTCCCACTCACCGGTTACAAACCATTTATCTGTTATTGTATTATATGCCAGAATTTTGTTATTAAATCCCGGATGCGTGATCCATAAACTATCCCTTCGGCCAATAGCAGAATTATCTCCCCTTTCAATCTTTAATAATTCCTGCTCAACCTGGTTAAAAACATCACCGCTGTCTCCCCCAACAAGAACGATATGAGTGGCTCCAACCGGCACCGCACCAGCAACCGATATGGGCACCTGCATATCCCGGGAAGGAATATTTATATTATTTTTCCTGATCCATGATCCTACAGAGGGCCGGTATTTAAAAACAGAAGAATGAAATTCAGTAACCCCCGCACCTGCATTTCCGGTTCTTCCCCCGATGGCAAAAAGGGCAATCTCCTCCCCATCCATCTGGCTAACCAGTGAAAGTCCATACATAGGAACAGGCATATCGGGAAGGAAAGTCCATCCTTTTTCAATATCATTTAAATCAAGTGACATAAATCTTCCTGATGCTCCATCTTCTGTTTCCCCGCCGGCAACATAAACAGCGTTGCCGATAGCTGATGCGCCGTGAAATTTCAAAGCAACCGGCAGGGAAGGCAGTTCCTGAGTGATTATTACGGAACCACTACGGCTAAGAATAAAAACTTTGTCCGTCAATCCCTGTTTTGTCTCTCCGCCTATGCAAACTACCCCTGAGGGTAAGCTAACAGCAGCGCCATGTCCAACCGGCTCTTCAAGCCTGAACCCGGAAAAATCGAGCCATTCAATATTTCCGTTGTTTTTTGTTGCAACCAGAATATTATCATAGATCATCCGGCTTCCGCCCTCCCATGGCTTGAGTCCGGCAAAATTACTTCCACCTGCAACAATCAACACATCATCGTGAACGCCAATAAAGCTCCCGGCAAGACCTTCAGAAATTCTTTCCTCTTCTTTATGGTCCAGCTTTCCGATTACCTCCTGTTCAATAATATTAACATTCTGGCTCTCAGAAGGGAAAATTGTAAAAATCAGGCCAAAAAGAATAAATCCATATTTTACTGAACTCATTATGATAATATCTTTTCAGGCAACGAGAACATATTTTCTTTCACTTTTAGAGCTTCTATATCCTTGCATAAATCCATGTAGGTATCCTCATCAAAATTGTTAAGGGGAGTCCGGAATTTACCGCAATTTAAACCGATATACCGCATAAATGCTTTCCCGGTTCGAATACCTCCGTATTTATCCAAAAGATATATCATCTCATTTGCTTGCTGCTGCAATTCCAGTGCCTTGCCGGTATTTCCCGATTCAAAATTCTTTATAAGCAAACTAAACAGAGGTGCCAAATAATTGTATGTGCTGCCGACAGCTCCTTTACATCCAAGAACAAGGGCAGATGTAAGAGTTTGATCTGTTCCCCATAACATGTCATAGTATCCGCCGTCATAATTAAGGCATGAAAAGAAATCCATAAGGTCATTATGGGAATACTTTATCCCTGCAAAGTTCGGGATACTCTCCCTGCTAACCTTAAGTAATTCCAGCATAGGGAAATTGACGCCTGAAAGAGCAGGTATATGATAATAATAAACAGGCATGCCAGGCACATGATCAGCAACTTCTTTTATAAAAGAGGCCAGCTCGTTAACACTTGACGGCTTCAGGTAATGAGGAGAAATAACAGAAACAGCATCTAATCCTTTGAGTGATGAAAACCTCGCTAACTCAATACAATCCTTCACGGATGTACCACCAACAAGATTAATTATCTTAAGCCCTTTACCCTCTTTGCCCGACTTGACCCATGCATCAGTCACACTCTTTTTTTCATCCATGGAAAGAGATACTCCTTCACCGGTGGTCCCGTTAATGAAAGCACCTGCAACCCCGTTTCTTTCAAGTAAATTATAGTACGAAGGAATGATCTCCAGGTTCAGATCACCATCATCTTTCATAGGTGCAAACGGGGCAGCTACAAGCCCTGAAATCTTTTTGATTTTCATAAAAATTTAGTTTTTAATATAATTATTTTTCAGCCAGTTTTAATCACTGGGCAATATAAGTAAATTTACATTCCTGAGCAGGCATAAAAATTCAAATAACCTTCACCGGAAATCATTATCAGGTAATTGATCACGGAATTTCCTGTGATTCCGATATCAGTACATTTTTATCAGAAATATTATTCTTTATAAGATATTCATAAATCATGGAGGCTACCTCCGGATTATCCTTGTATACATTATTTTGCTCTGAGATTCCAAATGGCTCATAGATGTCAAACAGCTTCATGTCACCCTCATAAGGTATCGCGGCTTTCCATCTCCCCCACCTGATAAATTGCCTGAAGTTGGGGTCGTCAATGACATATTGTGATAGATGATTTTTAATATCAGCATACTCAGGATCATAAGCCAGGTTATACCATTCATTGGGATCATTGTCAGTATCATAAAGCTCCCGGGTACCGTCATAATAATGTATGTATCTCCAGTTTTTTGTCCGTATACTGTGTGTTCCTCTTCCCACTGTTGTTACCGTGGCTTCATCCCATTCCGCTTCCGGGTTTTTTATCAGGGGATAAAGGCTTTTGCCATCCAGTCCTGATTTCTCCGGAAGACCGCACATATCGACCAGTGTGGGATAAATATCCAGCAGATTAACCGGTGCATCAGTTGGAGAGCCGGGAACAAAGTTATCTGGAAGGTGGTTTTTAGGGGGTACTATAACAAAGGGAACCCGGGTTGTACGTTGCCAGGGTGTATGTTTGCCCCAGTGCTCCTTCTCGCCAAGATGAAACCCATGATCGCTGAACAGGACAATCATGGTATTGTTGGCATGCGGACTGTTGTCAAGAGTCTCCAGGACCCTTCCTATAAGTGCATCAACAAAAGAAATTGTTGCCAGGTAGCCGTGGACTGCGGCCTTCCATTGGTCATGCTCGACGACTGTTTCGTGAAGCCCGGCAGTCCATGCAAGAAGAGCATAATCTCTTGCAGTTTGCGAAAGGTCGTCCAGATCACCTTCCCTGAACGGCGGAAGACTGATATTGTCAATATCATAAAGGTCAAAATACTCCCTGGGCGCGTACCAGGGAAGATGGGGCTTATATATTCCCAGTCCAAGAAAAAAAGGTTTATCGAAATCCTTTTTGAGTTGTTCAATGCCCCAGTTTGCAATTTTTCCATCCGGCATATCATCATCTGTAACATCGATCGGGCCCCAGTCAAAGGTACTCCACAGGTTGTTTGGCCGGTCGATATTTGACATACCATTGATGGGAAGGGTAACGTTCAGGCTATTCCTGTTAATTGTTATGGTGGGATCCATATTCTCAACCAGTAACTCTTCATGGGTAAATGGCGAACCCACTATCCCGACATCAGGGCCATAATCATCCCAGTTTTCTTCAACCACTTTTGTATACGCATGATTGATTTTGCCCGCACCCATTACGTGATAGCCATTTTCACGCAAATACCTGGGAAATGCAACTGCATCGGGAACATAGTCAATATATGTGCCCACATTATGATAAACTTTAGAAGTTTCAGGTCTCAGTCCGGTAAGGATTGCAGCCCTTGAAGGACCGCAGATGGGTGAGGTGCAGTGAGCATTGGTGAAATTTATGCCCCGGCTTATTATCCGGTCAATATTTGGTGTTTTAACATCCGGATGGCCATCAAGGGCAGTTACCCAGTCCGCCATATCATCTACCGATATAAACAGAATGTTTGGAGAATCAGGTTCTTTCTCAGGGATGCCGCACGATGAGAGAAATACTAAAGGCCCGGTTAATAAAAGGATTTTATTCTTCAAAAATGGCGTCATATTATATTTGTTACATAGTTAAAAAACCTTTGAATTCTTTAACAGGGAAGTTTTAGTTTTTTAAGAACTCATTCAAATCCCGGCCATCCAGTAACCAGCTTAAATTAAAAACCGATACATTAACCCCTGAATACATATGTTCCTCTCCGCCCTCAAAAAGAAGAAATATCTTCCCTTCACTGGAAGTGCCATTTCTGCCAACTCCAAGATTCGAATAGGCACTTGGTCCATCAAATACCAGGCGTTTGACAGGCCAGGTTTTTCCACCATCAAAACTTGCCCAAACAGTGATCCGCTCTCTGTCGGTCTCAATTGTACCTCCAACTGCTTCGGGCATTTCCCCTCTTTCAGAGTCAAGATTACTGTATACCAGTATATCGTGTCCATCAACGGGCAATCGGATAAGTCCGCCCATACAGCCGTATGAACTGCCGTCCATTCCGTCAGGAAGGTAATCACACCTGTATGCATCGAGCCAGGTATCCCCCCCGTCATGGCTCCAGGCAATAAAACGGTTTCCTTTGGTCATATGCTCCCTGGAATTGTATAAGATGCTGCCATCGGAGATTTCTGCCAAAGCAGCCTCCCCGGTGCCCAGGACAGGGAAAGGTTTGCTCACCTGCCAGGTTTTACCTCCATTATCACTATAAATTGCCGTGCTGTAATGATATGGCCTCCATCCTGGAGAATTTGAATTGGCCGGACCCATAATTCTGGCGGGCATTATAAGCCTGCCTTTATTCTCTCCATACATCAATGTA
>SLPB01000029.1 GCA_007132225.1 Bacteroidales bacterium
ACATGTTATTTTGTCTGCCGAAGGATGATGCGGGTTTCATTGGCATCAATATTTTTGCAGGATAGTTTAACTGCAGATGGTTATTCACAATCAAGGATATAAAAAATTCAATTTATTTTATATGCTTTTTTTTATTGAAAGTAAAGGGCTGCTGAAAAATTCTGCAGCAGTCTTTTGTCAGGTTAAAATATCTGTTTATAAAAGCGTTCATGGCCTGTATCTGGCCCGGTTGAGTATTCCCTGGTAATCAGTATCAAGCATAAGTTCCTCCATGCTTATATCTTTGTGCCTGCTCATATAGGATTTCACAATCTGCCAGCCAAGCCATACTACGGCCCTTGCAGGTGACTCCCTCGAAAATTCAGAGGTGAAAGGTCCGCTATTAATAAACCTTCCAATGGTGCCTGCATCAGAGGAGAAAAGCAACCTGTTTTCAACAAGGTAGGTCCACATCTGTACTTCGTTATTTATGCACCACTCAAGCTGGGGTAAAGAAAACCCGGTAGTAAGTGTGTCATGCTTACCGGGAAGTAAGGCATTTGCCAAATACAGAAATTTACCATGATATATCATGTGGCTGAGCAGATTCTCATTGCTGTTATCAAACTCAAATTCTGTCATTGCCCAGCTAATCATGCAATCCGGGGAAATATTGGAGGGATTCATGCTGGATCTCTGGTATAAGGGCAACTGCATTTCGGCATAAAATTTATGCCCGGAGCCAAGGTACTTATCCAGTCCAATGGCTAAAATACTATCGGCGACAACAATTGACTGGTTGAACCCGGAAATGTATGTGTAGATTTGTGGTACCTGATAGCCCGGGAAATAATATATATAGTGTCTGAATCCTTCTTCGAGCGCTTCTTCAAGCTCACCGAGATCTGGAAAAAGCCGTTCAACTTCAGAATGTATACGATAGATATCAAAATCAGTGAGAAATCTCCGGAGGTGCTGATAATATGAGGATGACCGTGAGCTGCCGATCCGAATAATTCTATGATTGAATATTTCAAAAAAATCTCCGTATTTCCTTTCCACCCCGGTCAGCTCTTCCGGCAGACTCTCAAGTGACATGTCAAACAGATCCTTCTCCAGACGCATAATAGAAACATCTATATCAATTCCTTCAATGTCGATTTTATTACCCGGTGAACCACAACTATGAACAGAAAACAAAGCCGGAAATAAAAAGATTTTAACCAACAGCAGCATCAAAAAACTTTGCTTGTTAAACATAGTCTGGAATCTGTTCATAAAACTTTAATCTTATTTGATAAATTTAGTATATGACATGTACAAATACCGTATTCAGCAAAATATAGTATAATCAAACGAAATTTTTGGTTAAATTTGTGTGCGAGTACTTAATTATATTATATGTGTTTATTTTTACTTTAACAAGGATTTTTGAAATTGTAAATATAAGGTTTTAGCATTATTTATAGTAGGACTTTGAAAACATAATTACAAACCGCCTGGTTCACTTCAGGTGAACGTTTTTTTTTAATATCTTTAATTTTTGCTGTTTATGAGAAAATTAGCCCTTATTATTTTCTTATTTGTATTTTCATTTTCAGTCTTTTCGCAGGGAGTCAGGTTCACTGTTTTTGCCGATCCGCAAATTGCATGGTTAAAGCCGGAAGTTCGCCTGATAGAAAGTGAGGGTATAAGAGCGGGGTTCAATGCAGGATTTGAGATGGATTACTTTTTTAGCGAAAATTATGCATTTTCCTCTGGCCTTTCACTTAACCGTATCGGAGGCAAGCTCAAGTTTAACGAGCCAGTGATTATTCAATTCCATGATTCTTATGAAAATATCGGCCCTGGTGATATTGTAACCTATAAACTGCAATATCTGAACCTTCCGCTGGGATTGAAATTTACTACCAGGGAAATCGGTTATTCAACCTTTTATGTAAAAATGGGTATGTGCGGACACTTTAATATCAGGGCCAATGCAGATATTGATCAATTAAACATTGACAATGCCCGACTTAAAGACGAGATCGAGTTTTTAAATTTATCCTATCAGTTCGGGGCCGGAGTACATTATTCATTGGGTGGACAGACTGCAGTCATTGCCGGATTTGAATACATGCACAGATTTATTGATATTGCTTCCAACCCTGATTATAAGGCTGTTTTGAATTCAGTGTCACTGCGACTGGGGGTTCTTTTTTAGATAGCTATTACTTAAAGTTAAATATTTAGCTTTTATATAAAGATTTTTAAGGACGAAACGCCAACATGCCGGGACACACAAAGCAGCATGAAATTATTTTTATGGTAATATCCTTCATACCAGTTAATTAATTTAAACATTTACTGATGATCATTGCACTGGCTCAAATCAATTTGCATGTAGGGAATATTTCTGAAAATATGACCAAAATTGTTTTATGCATTAAAAAAGCCCAGCAATACAAAGCCGACCTGGTAGTTTTTCCGGAATTATCCATTTGCGGATATCCTCCCCTGGATATGCTTGATTACCGGGATTTTACATCAAAATGCACGGATGCTGTAGAAAACATCGCCAGGATCTGTACAGATATTGCTGTTATTATTGGATCCCCGTCACTTAATCCCAATAAGCAGGGAAAAAGCTTGTATAATTCCGCGTACTTTTTATTTGCAGGCAAGATACAGAGCATCCATCATAAAACCCTGCTTCCGGATTACGATGTATTTGATGAATACCGGTACTTTGAACCAAATAACCATTTCACCATAGCTGAGCATAATGGAAAAAGGATAGCAATTACAATCTGTGAAGATTTATGGTTTGATCAAAAATTTGATAACAGTTTTTACAATAACAGGCTTTATTCTGCGTCACCCATGGAAAAACTGATCAACCAAAATCCGGATTTTATTGTAAATATCGCGGCCTCCCCCTTCTCCTGGTCAAAAGTTCAGCAGAAAAAGGAGATATTCATAAATACCGCAAAAAAACATGGGATAC
The DNA here is from genome assembly GCA_007132225.1 of Bacteroidales bacterium. GTDB lineage: Bacteria > Bacteroidota > Bacteroidia > Bacteroidales > PUMT01 > PXAP01. The sequence goes on from SLPB01000029.1 coordinate 2,969, forward strand.
CTGTTTTTATGGTCAACCAGGTGGGTGCCAATACAGACCTGATTTTCGAAGGCGGCTCGCTGGTGATAAATCATAAAGGTGAACTTTTTGACAGAATATCTTGGTTTGAAGAGGATTTCCAGATTTATGAACTTCAGGAAGTTCTTCATTCGCCTGCACATGGGAAAAAACAGGTGCCAACCGAAAGCATACAAATGATATATCGTGCACTGGTTATGGGCATAAAAGATTTTTTTGCAAAATCAGGATTCCAAAAAGCCTTGCTGGGCCTCTCAGGCGGAATCGATTCATCAGTAGTCGCTGTTCTGGCTGCAGAAGCCCTGGGTCATGAAAACGTATATTCAGTTTATATGCCTTCCAGGTTTTCATCAGAACTTTCCCGGGAGGCAGCCTGTAAACTTGCAGGGACACTTAATATTTCATTTCAGGAAACAGGTATTGACAATATTATGGATTCATTCCAGGAATCTCTTAAGCCGGTTTTTGAAGATATACCCGAAGATACAACAGAAGAAAATATCCAGGCCAGAATAAGGGGCACACTCTTAATGGCTATATCAAACAAGCTTGGTTTGATTATGTTGAACACCTCAAACAAAAGTGAAGCTGCCGTAGGTTATACAACACTTTACGGAGATATGAACGGGGCACTGTCAGTTCTTGGTGATCTATATAAAACACAGATTTATGATCTTGCAAGATATATTAACCTGCATAAAGAAATTATTCCTGAAGATGTCATAAGCAGACCACCGAGTGCAGAGTTGAAAAAAGACCAAAAAGATACCGACTCCCTTCCCGACTATGATGTGCTTGATAAAATATTGTTCCAGTATATTGATCAGCACAAGGACATATCTTCTATAGCAGAAGAAGGATTTGACAAAAACCTTGTAGAAAAAATTGTTCATATGGTAAATTCAACAGAATATAAAAGATATCAGTCCCCGCCCCCTTTGCGCATAAGCTCAAAAGCATTTGGAAGAGGAAGACGAATGCCATTGGTAGCGAAATTCTGATAAAAAAACATCTATATTTGCATAATTGTTATATTTTTTTCCATCATGAGCAATAATATTTGTAATCATTGTATTAACAATGCAAATTCGATTTTCTTCGGACTAACTCAAAAGGAAAAGGAAAAGCTCTCTGAAGAACATAAATGCCTGAAATTTCAAAAAGGACAAGTAATTTACCGGGAGGGAGAAAAACCAAATGGCTTAATATGTCTCTCGGCCGGAAAGGTCAAGATATGCAAGGAAGGAGTTGGCGGCAGAGAGCAGATTGTGAGGATGGCAAGGCCAATTGGCTTCATTGGTTACAGGGCTTTGTTCGCAGAAGAAAATTACATGGCAACTGCTTTGGCCATAGAAGATTCCACAATTTGTGTAATAAACAAAGAGTCCCTTTTCGAGGTACTGAAAACCAACTCTGAACTATCATTTAGTATCATTAAATCATTTGCCACCGAACTGGGCTTTTCCAACAGCCGCACGGTCACCCTTACCCAAAAACATATAAGAGGAAGGCTGGCCGAATCGCTTATTTTTCTAAAAGACACATACGGACTGGAACCCGATAATAAAACAATAAAAGTTTACCTTTCAAGGGAAGATGTAGCGAACCTTTCCAATATGACAACTTCCAATGCAATAAGGACCCTCTCTAATTTTTCTGCAGAAAATATAGTGGCAGTTGATGGAAGAAAAATAAAAATCATTGACCTTGAAAGGCTTGAGAGTATAAGTAAGCACGGATAATACGGATATGTTCTGAAAG
>SLPB01000026.1 GCA_007132225.1 Bacteroidales bacterium
ACGTCAGGAAATAATTCTTTTGGCAGGGTCCTGTAAGATATTATCCCGGCAATTGCAAGTATCACTGTCAGCAGGAATATGGTGCTTCTGTTATTGAGTGCAATTATGGTAGGACTGAATTCCCTTGATTTGTTTTTATCTGATGATCGGCTCATGATTCTAAGTTCTTCCCGGTAAATATGTTTAATGACTACCCTGCTGAATTCTGTTGCATGCCGAGATCAATGCCTGCAGAGCTTCTGGTTTGAATGTTTATATATTTATAATCTGGATCAGGTCCCCGGCTCCCACTTTGTTGTGTCCGTCTGTAATAATCAGATCACCAGGATCCAGTCCCCTCTCTATAACGGTTTTGCCTTCACTCTCAGGGCCTCTTTCTATGTATGTCTTCTCTGTATAATAATTGCCGTCAGAGTTCTGGTATGCAACAAATACAAAATGACCCTCCACCTCCTGTTTGATAAGTATGGAGGGGATTACAATCACATCTTCTTTAGAAAATGCTTGTATGCCCAGAGTCGCCACCATATTGGGTTTGAATCTTTCCCCGGGATTGGTGATGCGCAGTTGCAACCTGAACGAGCGGTTCTCCGGGTTAATTACATTGCCCAGCCGGTGTATGGGAACATAGTCCTCATAATTAGGATATATGGGGAACCGCAGTATTACGCTGTCATTCGCACTTATCAGGGGCAGGTACCTTTCTGAGACATCGGTGTTGATGTAAAGGTTGTCCAGGTTAATTACCTGCATTACAGGAGAGCCTGGCATAGAGAGCTCTCCCTCCTTAATATAAATCTCATCCACTATTCCGTTGAAGGGTGCACGCAGTATGGCCAGGTCAAGTTGCGACTTCAGTGATCTGAGACTGGATTGCAGACTCTCGTATCTGTTGCGGGCTTCCAGGTATTGCATTTCACTTCCGATCTCCTGTTCCCAGAGTCTCTTTTGTCTTTCATAGACTGTTCTGGCCATTTGAAGATTTGTTCTTACTTCTTCAATATTATTCTCAATTACCGATGTGTTAAGCTCTGCCACAACCTGTCCGGCCTTAACCCTGTCTCCCCTGTTTACAAGGATGTTTTTCATCTGCCCGTTTAGTTCGGGACTTATTGTTGCATCCCTTACAGCTTCAACCGAGCCGTTTATTCTAAAATAATGTTCAAAATTTTCAGGCTGTAATTTTTCTACGCGGACTTTCACGGCTTCCCGGGCAGGCACTCTCTCACCCATATCTGCCAGTTTTGCTTCCAGTTGTCGGATTTTCCGGTTCAGACCGGAGATCTGCTGATTATATTTTGAAATACTATCCCTGATAGCATCCGGACTTTTTTCGGCAGGGGAATCATTGCATGATGGTGTCAGGGCAGTTGCAGAGATCAATGAAAAAAGTATTAACAGTTTGTTGACCTTCATCCTTATATATTTAAGTTTTATAATCAATTATTTGAGATATGCATCTGGTCTGGTTGAAAATTATTTTTTTGTATTTATAATCCCCTGGCTTTATCAAGGTCATTTTTGGAGTTTATGAATTCAAACATGGCGTTGTAATAATTAGTCCGCGTAGTCAGTAGCTGATCGTTTGCCTGTGTCAGTTCCAGGCTTGTGGCCATGCCCTCCCTGTGCATTATGGTAGTTTGCCTGAGAATCTTTTCAGCCAGCTCCAGGTTCTCTCTCTCGCTTTCATATTGTTCCTTTGCGTTCAAAAACTGCGACCTGGCTTCTGCAATCTGCAATTTAAGGGATTCGGATACCTGCTCTGTAGCCAGCTCCGACTTGTGAAGTTCGAGCCTCGCTTCCTGTACCCTGGCAGATCTTAATCCGCTTGAAAAGATTGGTATGTTCAGGGTAACGGCAAGGAAAGATGAAGGGAACCATGGTCTTGACATATCAGTGAAATCAAACTGGCTTCTCATGGCCATTTGCTGGTAGGTGTATGAAGCTGTAAGGCTGGGTAAATAGAAGGATTGTTGCCGTCTTAGGTTCATGAAATCCATAGTTTGCCTTGATAACATAACCCTGTAGTCAATATGATCTTCATAATTAAAATCATCTTCTATATCTATATCCGACTCGATAAGCATCCGGTTAAAAAGCTGATCAAGTGAATCGGAAAGCTCAATTTCACGATCTATCCCATAGCCAATCTGGAATTTTAAAAGGTTCTTGCTGATCTCGTACTGACGTTCCATATTGCGCACCCTGTTGTTCATATTTGATACCGCCAGCCGGAGCTGGTCCACATTTATCGGGTCGGTAAAACCGGCCTTCATAATCTCTATGGTTTCGGCAAGATTTTGTTCCAGACTGGACAGGTTTTGTTTTACTATGGAAAGATTGTCACGGGAAAGCAATACTATAAAATATGTTTCAGACACCTTGTTTCTTACATCAAGTTCAGAACGCTCCAGGGTCTGCCGGGTGAGTTCCCGGTATATTTGCGCGGCTCTGAGTCCAACGATATATGATCCGTCAAATATCATCTGACTGACAGTTGCCGAAGCAGTTAGGTTTTGTTCGGTGCCAAACTGTACTTCAACGAATTCACCTTCTTCGCCACCGAAAAATTCAGCCGGAACAAGCTGGGTAGGAATCCGGAAATTATACTGATAATTTGCAGATGCATCAAACTGGGGGAGGCCTGATGCAGTTATTTCCCACAGATTACTGGCTGCAATCTCCACATCAATTCTTGCTGACTGCATCTCCGTGCTGTGTTCTAGTGCATATTCCAGGGCTTCCCGGTAACTGATCCTGAAAATTTCGTTTTCCTGGATCTGGCCAGTATTATTTGATCCCAATGATTTTATGGCCGGAGAAATTAATAAAAAGAGTAGTGTTACTAAAAGTTTAAATTGCAGTATTAGCATAAAGATTGGATGTTATTAAAGTTTTTTCATTTGATTATTTAATGCCCTGCCTTCCAGACCTTAATCTTATTGATCATAATTAGTGTCTGTCCATACACTGACGTTATATACAAACTCTAATTACTGCTTTCATTTTGCGGAGAATAGTATTTATTATAGCTTGTTTTTATAATCAAATGGGTTTTTTCAGGTTTCTTATCATCAGAAAATATTTAATTTAACTAATTGGCCTGTTGTATCTTACCATGGCAGTATTTTGACTTCGTTGATCTCACATGCAATTCATTTTTCATTGATCAATAATTATCTGATGTGACATTCATTGAATTTTTGAAGATATTGAAAATATCGTCAACGACGACTCATAAAACTATTTTGATATTTTAAGTACACTTTTAAACACTTTTTTCAGATAATTGTTCAGTATTTTTTATTATCGGAGAGATAAGAATTTTTTTTGTTTTTGACTTTTAACAAAAAAATTTTCTAAAAGTTTAAAGAAAATAACCGGAGATATTATCCAAAGAATAATCCTGCAATAAAGATGCCTGCCAGGACAGCGATCAGATCAGCAAACAATCCGCAACCCACAGTATACCTTGTGTTACGGATGCCCACTGCCCCGAAGTAGACGGCAACGGTATAAAATGTGGTTTCTGTAGAACCCTGAAAAGTAGCTGCCATACGGCCTACAAATGAATCCACACCGTAATGGTTAAAAGCCTCTATCATCATTCCCCGCGCACCGCTTCCACTCAGGGGCTTCATAAATGCAGTGGGCAGGGCTCCCACAAATTCGGTGTCGACTCCAAACAATCCTATTATGCCACCAATTGCCGACACCAGCATATCAAGTGCCCCGGATGCCCGGAAAACACCTATTGCCACAAGCATAGCTACCAGGTAGGGAATGATCTTTATGGCAACATGGAAGCCTTCTTTTGCTCCTTCAATGAATTGTTCGTAGACATTTATCTTTTTTCTCCATGCCAGGGAAATGAACAGGATAATAATCAGGAACAGCAGCAGATTACCCGCGAACATCGATATCACCCCGATAGTTGCTGATGCCAGGTTGCTGAATATCCAGATAATCAGTCCGATAACAATGGATAGTCCGCCGACATAACTCAAAACAATTCTGTTAAACAGGTTTATCCGCTGAATTATTGAAACAATTAGCAGACCGGCAATAGTGGAAAAAAATGTAGTCAGCATAATGGGCAGGAAAATATCAGCAGGATTTGCCGCGCCCATTGCCGCCCGTATGGCCATGACCGAGACAGGTATCAGGGTCAGTCCGGAAGTATTAAGGACTATGAACATGATTTGAGAGTCAGAGGCTTTTTCCTTATCAGGATTGGCTTCCTGCAGTTCCTGCATGGCTTTAATTCCCAGCGGAGTTGCAGCATTGTCAAGCCCCAGCATATTTGCACAAATATTCATTGTCATTGAGCCGAATGCAGGGTGATTTTCAGGTAGCTGGGGAAAGATCCTTTTAAAAAAGGGCATTACAAAACGGGTCATTCCTGTTACTGCTCCTCCTTTTTCTCCTATTCGCATGATACCCAGCCAGAGTGCCATCACCCCGATAAGATAAATAGCAATATCCACGCTTATTTTGGCCATTTCAAAAGTACTTTCCACAATGGTCACAAAAACATCCCTGTCAGCCTCAGTGAAAACATACCCCAGCAGTGGTTCCAGATATCCGCCAAAAACATAGCCCAAGACCCTTAACAAGGCTACCAGCATTGCAACAAGGAAAAAACCTATCCAGATATAGTTAAGAGTCATAACAAAAAGGAAAAAACATTACTGGTCCGGAACCGTTAATTGATGAAGGGCCTGTTTCTACCCGGATATTGGAGTCTTATTATTCAACTTTTCCATTCCGGCAGAACCTCCCTGTTATTTTTTGATAATTGTATCCCGGGGGCATTATATTAATGCCGGGGCAATTTAATAAAAAAATATTAAGAAAAAAGCCGGTTAATTTAAGAATAAAGGCAAGTACGTTTTTGCCGCAGGCCCGGAGATCAGTCTGGTTAAATATAAATTTATTTGGCATGCTCGCTTCTCAGCACCGAAAAGAAATCTCTGAGCTCCTGAATTTCTGATGATAATGCTTCCTTAAGCTTTCCTTCGAAAATTACCTTTCCTTTATCAAGAAACACTATTCTGTCTGCTACCCTTATTATACTTGAAACTTCGTGTGTTATTAAAACGATGGATATTCCCAGCAGGTCTTTGAGATTCAGAATGAGATGGTCAAGAGATTTCAGCGAGACTGGGTCCAGTCCGGCTCCGGGTTCATCGCAGAAAAGAAGGGGAGGGTCCATGGCTATTGCCCTGGCAAGTGCAACTCTTTTAAGCATTCCCCCGCTGAGCTGGGAGGGATAAAGATCGCGTGCATCTTTCAGGTTTACCAGTCCGAGTTTCATCATAACCACATCATTTACAAGGGCCTTTGGCAGGTTGCTCTGGTGTATAAGCGGCATGGCAACATTTTCACCCACGGTCATAGAAGTCATAAGCGCCCCGTCCTGATAGAATACTCCCATCTGATGATACATCACCTGCATTTCCTCTTCGGATAATCCGGAAATATCCCTGTCCAGTACATATACGTATCCCTGTTCTATGGGATTTAACCCAAGCAAATGCCTTAGCAGTGTTGTTTTCCCTGAGCCGCTTCCTCCAATTATAACCGTCACCTCTCCCTTAAATGCAGAAAAAGACAGATCCGACAGGATATTTGTGTCATCAATGGTTACTGACAATCCCTGTACATGAATTACTTTTTCCATTTTAATACGGGTTTTTAGTAAAAAATCACTGCCATCAAACTATCTGCCAGAATAACAAGAGATATTGATACAACAACAGCCTGGGTAGTAACCTTACCAACTCCCTCGGCACCTTTTTCAACCCTGAAACCGTAAAAGCTTCCGGTAAGGACAATTATGGCAGCATATACCTGGCTTTTAACAAAAGCTGTAAGAAGGTCTTTGTTCTGCATAACACTTTCCATGCGGTTTATGAAAATTTCAGGAGTTACATTCAGACTGGAATATGCTGCGGTTGCTCCACCTGCGATTCCCGACACATTGGAAAGTATGATCAGAAGAGGTATGGTGAAAAGACTGGCATACAGTTTGGGAACCACAACATAACGAACAGGATTGAGTCCCATGGTCTTCAATGCATCCAGCTCAGCGGTTACCCTCATTGTTGCCACTTCTGCTGCAATGGACGAACCGCTTCTTCCGGCAATCAGCACTCCTGCTATAAGGGGGCCCATCTGACTCATAATGCCGATAACTATAAGGTCGACAATGTAAATATCGGCACCAAATTCCCTAAGGTACTGAGCTGACTGAACTGCCATCACAAAGCCTATTGCAAATGACATGACGATAATTATCAGGGCGGCATTTACTCCTATATTGACCGACTGGTTAACAAACTCGCCCTCCCTGGTGGTTTTTGTTCTGAAAAGGTCAGCTACTGCCCAGTAAAGTGTATCTGCCGCAAGAAGGAGAAATCCATAAAGGTAAGATGTGAAAAATGTATAGGTTCCTCTTCCTACAGCCTCTGTTATTTCAAAATCACTGTCAGCCTTATCCTCTATTGAGGTGTCCGAGCTGAACAATTCAATTTTTTTCTTTACTGCCTCATTTCCTCCTTCAATACTTATATCGGGAATCTTTGCTGATAATTTTCTTTTTATATAAAAAAGTGAAGTCACCCCGGCGCTGTCAATATCATCAAGCCCTTCCAGGTTAATGGTAAATTCAGTAAGGTTGAGCAAACGAAGTTCTTTAAGTACAGCTTTTACAAGGTCTCCTGCATCATTTACTTTCAGTTGGCCGGTTATGAACAGGATATTGTTTTCAAACCGGCAACTGGTGTTTTGGGTTTCCAGTATATTTCTCTCTCTATTTCGGTTGACTGGCTTCATTTAGCTTATCAGGTGAATGTTATTACGATTATCTGAGGTCCGCCAGAATGGAATTTGTAAATATCTCCAACTCTTCAATGAACATTCCGCTGATAGTTGAAGCAAAAAGGTTCAGGTTTTTTTCCGCCAGCAACTCCTTCCTGTCTGCTTTGTGATCTAATAATTCCTGACCGGTTTGGCCGTCTGTTAAACGGAATATAAGATTAAGGTGAGCATGATAGTCATTATCTTCTTCAATTAATTGAAGATGGTGGACTGTGGTTTCCAGAATATAATCAGTCTCCAGATGAATGATGGTTGTGGAAACAGAACTGAATATATTCTGATCGTTTAAAAAGTTTGCTATTATGGCGGTTAAGCTTTGCTCCGGTCTTACTGCCCACTGGTTAAAAGCAAAATATCTTATCTCATGAGTGTTTTCCCTTAGTGCTATCTGGTTGGTTGAATAGGCCGGATAGATTTCAACATTGTTTACAAGGCATGATTTTGGAATTGGCTCAGAAACATCATCAATATTTATCTGCAGGGAGGCAGGATAATCAAGAATATAATATCTCACAGGCATATCCCTGCGGCCCAGGCACCCCGATACAGTCAGAATTACTGTTAGTAGAAGAAAACAATTCTGCATTCTGCTTTTTTTAAAGGAAAATACAGAAAAGATTTTTTTAGGATGAGGCATAATGATACTATTTTAATTTTCAGGTTTATAATTTTAAATAGTCAAAATAACATTTTTTTTTTAAAAAAACAAGCCGGCCGGCTTCCGTGTTTAATTCCCCCTTAGGTTTCTGTCGGGTGTATGTCTGCTGCTCTGGCCCCTGATTAAAACCGATGGGTCGGTGCTTATCTTTCTTGCGGCATCATTAAGATTGTCCAGGGTATATTGCAAAAGGATAAGATTTTTATTCAGATGCTCACTGCTGACCTCGAAATCAGTTTCCAGATTTGCCAGCAAGGTCTGAGTATACCTTGTGGTTTCGGCCAGATTCGCAATTAGTTCCTGCAGATCCGCCTCCCTGAGGGAAAGAGATATTTCCCTGATATTTCCGAGTACCTCGGCAATATCTTCTCCCTGCATTATTTCATTGAACCTTTTCATTGAAGATGCCAAGTCGACCGATGCACTATCCACTCTGCCCGAAATTTTATTAACGGCTACTGCAGTCTCCCTTATATCCTCCCTGTTTTCTGCTATCATCTCATTTATGCGCAATGCCGTTGTATTCGAATTGGCTGCCAGAACAGAAATATTTTCTGCAGCCCGGGTAAAATCTTCCAGATTTTCAGGACGGGTGAAGATCTGGAGGTTATTCAGTACTTCTTCCACCTTAAATGCCAGAACCTCTGCCCTGCCACTTATATCGGTAGCCAGTGTTGAGCCTGCATCAATAAAACTTTCCGGCTCAAGGAATTCAGCCTCCGCGGTTCCTCCGCGTATCTCGATGGCTTTCATACCGGTAATACCCACACTAACAATATCGGCAACAGCATCTTCTTTTATCGGGGTATCGGGTTCAACGCTAAGTTCAAAAATTATTCTGTTAAAATCATCCGGGTCAATGCTTATGTCGCGCACAGACCCGACGTTTATACCCAGGTATTTTACAGGGCTGCCAACTTCCAGTCCGGTAACCGAAATATCTTTAAAGGCCACGAAGTAAGTGTCTTTAGGTTCAAACAAGCCTCGTCCGGTGAACCAGCCAAATATCAGCAGTAAAAAAGTCCCGCTGATTATTATGAATACGCCCAGCCTGATTCTTTGTGCTCTTTGTTTCATTTTTCAGAGATTTTAAAGTGATATACTATCAAAATTAACACTAAAACTTTAATTTAATATAATTATTGCTAACTGTTTTAATGGCACAGGCAAATTTCAGGGGTGATTAATTGAATCAGGCTTATTAAATTTTACTAATTTTGAATCTGTGCTTCCGCATTATATTCCTAAAAGGAAGATTTCTGATTTTAAGATATACCGGGTGACCAATCAGTGTCAGCGAATAAGTCCGCCCAAAGAAAATCTTCTGTTACGGGCAAAGGGACTTTACATAGTGAATATGAATTGCTTTTGATATGGGACCAGCATAATAATAGCTTAATTAACCTGTTTTGTATTGATGAGATCAATGATGCTTACAAGTATTGGGAAGATAAAAATGCTGAATGTTCCTGATCCGGTTATATACAATGACACGGATGTGATGATAAAAATGAAGGTTGTCGGTATTTGCGGATCTGACATTCATTATTACCGGAACGGCAGGATCGGCAGCCAGGTAGTCGATTACCCCTTTACACTGGGCCATGAAGGTGCAGGTGAAGTGGTTGAAGTTGGTTCAGGAGTTAACAAAATAAAACCCGGAGACCGCATTGCTATTGAACCGGCCATGCCATGCATGGAATGTGACCAGTGCAAAGCCGGGAGGTCCCATACCTGCCGCAATCTTCGTTTTTTGGGATGTCCGGGACAGGCTGAAGGATGCTTGTCCGAATATCTCGTTATGCCTGAATCCAGCTGTTTTGCTATTCCCATGAGCATGAGTTATGATGAGGCAGTAATTTCAGAGCCCCTGGCAATCGGAGTATATGCTGTCAGAGAGGCCATGCCCGCAAATAACACTTCCATGGGAATACTTGGTTTTGGTCCGGTAGGGATGAGCGTAATGTTTGCAGCCCGGGCCAGGGAGATTGAAATTATTTATGTTACTGATATAATAAATGAACGTATTGCCATTGCAGCTGAATGCGGAACCACCTGGTCGGGTAATCCTGAAAAGCAAGATATTACAGACTATATTTTAAGAAAGGAACCCCGGGGTTTAGATATTGTATTTGAATGCTGTGGCAAGCAGGAGGCCATGGATCAGGCATTGGATCTCGTAAAACCGGGAGGGAAGATTATTATTGTGGGCATACCTGAATTTGATAAATGGTCATTCGATGCTGATAAGCTTCGCCGCAAGGAGGTAAGCCTGGTCAATATCCGCAGGCAGAATAATGCTCTTGAAGAAACCCTTGATATGCTTTCCAGCGAAAGAATTAATGTACAACCAATGGTCACGCATCGTTTTTCTTTTGAAAATACAGATAAGGCTTTTAAACTTGTTGCGGGATACAGCGATGGCGTTATGAAGGCAATGATAGATATTTTTAAATTGCAGTGATGACTTTTGTTGAACACTCACTCCTAAAGAGATAATTATGCAATTTAACTTTTTTTCCGTGCCCCTTATTGTTGCATCCTTACTGATGTTTTTTTTAGGATTAATGATAAGGCCTTATAAATCAACTCCCGGAGTAAGGTACTTTTCGCTTCTGATGTTTGCCGGTGGAATATATTCATTCTTATATGCCCTTGAAATATCCTCCCTGGAGCCTTCCCTGATCGAGATCTTTTACACGCTCCAATATTTGGCAATTCCCTTTATCCCTGCATTTTTTATCATTTTTGTTGCCTGCTATACCCGAAAAACTGAAGTTGAGAATCCCGTTTATCTGATAATTATTTCCATTGTACCTGTCCTGACTGCCCTGTTTGCAGTTACCCACAATCTGCATACATTTTTCATAAGAAGCGGGTATGTTGATACAACCGGTGCCTTCCCTGTTTATGTATTTACCCCCGGACCATGGTACTGGGTTTACCAGCTATTTACGATTACAGCTAGTTTATTTGGTATTATACTTTTATTCAGGATGTATATTAATTCTGCCCCTGCTTTCCGCAGGCAAGTTGGAATTATTCTGGCAGGGTCTGTTATTCCCTTTATTGTATATGTTTTCTATATAGGGGGAATGTTTCCAGAGGGTTTTGATGCCAACCCCTTCTCTTTTGCATTTACCGGGATTGTTATTTTTACTGGTATATCCAGGTTTAAATTATTCAGCCTTGCTCCACTTGCACGTAATATGCTTTTTGACAGTATTCCCGACGGAGTTATTGTGCTGGACAAATATTTCAGGCTGGTAGACATTAACAGGTCTTCGGCACTTACGTTTGGAACAGGTCCGGATGAAATTGGCAAGCCTGCTGGCGAGGTATTTAAGGAATGGCCTGAAATAAAAGCAAATTTGGCCGGCACTGAAAAAAGCAAAAGTTTTGAGATTTCCCGGGTTACTGAAGGCAGGGATCTTTTTTTAAATTGTGTTTTTTCTCCTCTGATTGATGAACGCAATGTGGAGCGTGGCCTGATGCTTATTGTTCATGATGTAACAAAGCAAAGGAAAGCCGAAATAGATAAGTATAAAAGTGAGGAGAAGTTCAGGATCATTTTTGAAAATGCACCTGTCGGATTAATGTATTTCGATAGCGACGGCATAGTTAAGCTTTGTAATAATTATTTTTTACGTATACTTGATTCAGATGAGAGAACGATGATAGGGACCAATGTCTGGCAACTCTCTGACAACCGGATTCAGGATGCCCTTAAAAAAACCTTTCAGGGAAAGAGGGTGGTTTTTGAAGGTAGTTATACCACTGAAAGCAGGAAAAAGAAAGTATTTATAAAAAGTATTTTAAAACCTTTGCTCTCCAAAAACAAAGAAGTCGAAGGAGGGTTGTGCATAGTCGAGGATATCTCAGGGCGCAAGGCATACGAAGACAGGATTAAACTTGCTAATGAAGAACTTAAGCGCATAAATGCTGAAAAGGACCGTTTTTTCTCCATCCTTGCCCACGATCTGCGGAGTCCTTTTACAGCATTTCTTGGATACACCGACTTTCTTGAGGAAAGCCTCGATAACATGCCCGTTGAATCTGTAAAGACAATTGCTTCATCAATGAAAGAGTCTGCCAACAACCTTTACGGACTCCTTGAAAACCTTTTGCAGTGGTCACGTATGCAGCAGGGATTGATTGACTCTGAACTTGAAAAAATCACCCTGCTTGACAAGGTTCTTTGTTGCATCGAGCCTTTGCTTGTATATGCAAATAATAAAATGATTGACGTAAGTTACGAAATACCTGCCAGTATTAAAGTTATGGCAGATAATAAGATGTTTGACACGGTTATCAGGAACCTGTTCACCAATGCTGTGAAATTTACTCCAAAACAGGGGAGCATCAAAATATCTGCCCGGGAGACTGATGATCAGGTTGAAATCTGTTTCAGCGACACAGGTATTGGCATGACCCCTCAGATTGTTGACAACCTTTTCAGGCTGGATGTAAAAACCAGTCGTCCAGGAACAGATGGAGAGCTGAGTACAGGATTGGGACTTATTCTGGTCAGGGAGCTTGTGGAGATTCAGGGGGGGAGTGTACGGGTTGAAAGTGAAAAGGGCAAGGGAAGCAGGTTTTTTTTAAGATTTAATAAACCGGGCATTAATGTCAATACTTGATAATTGCTTGCTATATTTGTGGTTTTAAATTTTTCTGAAGCAATAATTTAAGTTTTTCAAATTCAGACAATAAGTCCTTATGGATATTATTGTCACATTTATCAAATATCAAGCGAAATGTCCGATAAAAATGATGTTACAGATAAGCGAATCAAGTATTACAGGGCGCTGCCCAAACCTTCGGAGTTTATTTCCCGGTTCCCTCTTAATACCAGTGGCAGGGAGGTGGTAAGAAAAACGCGGGATGAAATTACAGCAATCATCCGGCGGGAAGATAACCGCAAATTGTTGATTACAGGCCCTTGTTCAATTCATGATGCTGATCAGGCAAAAGAGCTTGCTTGTAAAATAGCCCGGCTGGCAGATGAGGTAAAAGATCAGTTTCTGGTTGTGGGAAGGTTCTATTTTGAAAAGCCCCGGACCGTAGATGGCTGGAAAGGGTTGATCTATGATCCTTATATCAATAATTCCGGAGAAATTGAAAAGGGACTTGAGCTGGCCAGGGATATTCTGATCCATGTGGTTAATGACTGTAAACTGCCTGCAGCTACAGAGTTTTTAAATCCTTTTACCCCTCAATACTATTCCGATCTGGTATCGTGGACTGCAGTTGGCGCTCGCACCAGTGAAACACAGCTTTACAGGGAGATGATGTCGGGCCTCTCAATGCCCGTAGGATATAAGAACAGTACAAGGGGAGATATTGATGCTGCTGTAAATTCACTTATTGCTTTGAAAAATGAGACATGCTTCATTGGTATCGATCAGTACGGTAATGCAAGTGTGGTTGCTACAACAGGCAATGATACCGGCCACCTGGTTCTCAGGGGAGGGGATTTGCCAAATTATGACAGTTCAAGTATTGAGTATGTTCAAAAAGTTAGTTTAGACAGGAATCTGCTAAACGGATGCATCGTCGATTGCAGCCATGGCAATTCCGCGGGGGACTATAAACAACAGCCTGTTGTATTTGATAATGTTATCAGGCAGATTTGCGATGGCAATGATTTTGTTGTAGGGCTGATGACCGAGACAAATTTCCGGGAGGGTAAGCAGCATCTTGAAAAAGAACTCACCGGTTTTGACAGGTCAAGGCTTGAATGGGGTGTTTCAATAACCGATGCCTGCATGTCGTTTGATGCAACACGGGACATGGTAGTCCGATCCGCCGATATTCTCAGAAAGCACAGAAGTTGATTTTTTCCTCCATTTAAGAAATCTGAACACGATACAGGATATGCGGCTCAGATGCTTATCGCTGATATAGCTGCTTGTAAGTTTTAAGTAGGGAGAAACAGGGGTCAGGAGTTTTCCTTTCTCCAGGATTCGATTGCTATTCTTACCGAACCATATTTTAAAAGCAGGTCCCTGGCTTCCGTGGCATCAAGCGGCAACTCCTCCATGATCATAATTGTTCCGCGCCTTACCAGCTTATTGTTGGTGAGTTGCATATTTACCATCCTGTTGCCATTAACCTTGCCCAGCTTTATCATCAATGAGGTTGTGATTGAGTTTAAGATCATTTTCTGGGCAGTTCCTGCTTTCATTCTGGTGCTTCCTGTCAGGAATTCAGGTCCCACAACTGCTTCGACCGGTATTTCAGCTGCTTTTGCTACAGGGGATCCCGGATTACAAGTGATGCACCCGGTCAGCAGCCCCCTGCTCCTTGCACTCTTTAATCCACCAACAACATAAGGAGTTGACCCAGAAGCAGCTATTCCAATAATGGTATCCAGCTCATTAACATCAAATGTCTTTAATTCTTCCCATGCCCTGTCAGGATCATCTTCGGCTCCCTCAACGGCGTTTCGCAGAGCTTTATCGCCACCGGCGATAAGGCCTGTTACCATATTGCCGGGTACTCCAAAGGTAGGGGGCAGTTCAGAGGCATCCAGAACACCCAGCCTTCCGCTGGTACCTGCTCCCAGATAAAACACCCTGCCGCCCTGCTTCATTCTGGCGAGTATTTCCTCAATGAGTCTTTCGATTTGAGGTAAAGCCTTTCTTACAGCCTTGTGCACATATGAATCTTCTTTGTTGATTCCTTCAATAATCTTCCTTACTGACATTTTGTCGAGATCCTGATATTTCGAGGGTTGTTCGGTAATTATCTTTTTCAGATTTTTTTCAAGATTATTATCCATAACAGTAAAATTTACTAAATATCTTTCTGATGGAACTTTACCAGTCCGTCCATAGGTGATCTGGTAATTACCTCCATTCGGAAACCTTTTTCTGCTGCTGATTCTTTAAGAATGCTTCTGAAATGCCATGCTATACTGCCGGTAGCGTTAACGGGTAAATGTGCTGATTCAGGATACTGTTCAATATTTCTTTTAAAGAACTCTTTAAAGCAATTATTTACCAGCTGGTATATGGAAGGGTGATTAATATTTTCAGAGAGGAACGGTGCAAATTTTGCCATGAATCTGTTCGGGAAAGGCTTATGGTACACATTATCCATGATATCATCAGGTTTGAGTCTGTACCTGTCAAAAAACAGGTTGCAAATATTTTCAGGCAGTTGTTTTTTAAGGACATCTGAAATGAGCCTTCTTCCCAGTGCAGCTCCGCTTCCTTCATCACCAAGTATGAAACCCAATGGTGAAACCTGGCTTATGATCCTGCTCCCGTCATAGTGGCATGAATTGGATCCTGTGCCCAGAATAGC
Source organism: Bacteroidales bacterium (assembly GCA_007132225.1). Taxonomy (GTDB): domain Bacteria; phylum Bacteroidota; class Bacteroidia; order Bacteroidales; family PUMT01; genus PXAP01. The sequence continues at coordinate 14,852 of SLPB01000026.1, forward strand.
TGCAATACCTGGCTTATCAACACACAACGCTCGGGCAGCAGCCATTATATCTGAGTAAATGAAAATATCTTTAACATTGAAAAAGTATTTCAGTGGCCTTCTGACCTGATCATTTTTTTCCGGATTAGCACAGCCTGCACCATAAAAGTACACTGCATCAAGCCTTCCGGTTGAAAGGGTGAATTCTTTTACGAGCTTTTCAGTAATATCATTTTCATTCTGTAACCAGGGGTTAATGCCTTGAGTTGTGCAGCTTTCAAAAGTATCGTCACTGCCTTTGACCAGGCACCATAAGGTTTTGGTGGATCCGCTATCTGCTATTAGTATCATTGCCACATGATGAATTATTCAAAAAAGCCGGTACATCAGGATGCCGGCTTTTTTGAATTTGAAAGTCACGGGATCCGGTATTAGTTCAGCTCCCTTATCTTCATGTTCCTGAACCTGACCGGGAAACCATGATCCTGAACTGCAATATGCCCTTTTGAATACCTGCCATAGCCGGGATAATCCGCCCATTTACCTGAGGAAACAAGTTCCTCCCACTCTTCTGACCATAGCTGGTATTCAACAACTTTTTCGTCATTTAGCCAGTGTTCAACATGTCCGTTATCAACCACTATTTTTGTACTGTTCCATTCACCGGCGGGCTTTACCGGTGCGTCGGCAGGAGCATGCATTCCGTAATTGGCTGCTGTATAGTGCCAGTCCTCCAGTGTTTCAGGATATCCAAGATCATCCAGAATTTGGTATTTGGGTCCGGTTGCATATACAGCCGGATAGCCATTTTCGGCCACCATATAAAAAATCCCCGATTTTCCTCCCTCGCTTATCATCCATTCGGTTTTAAATATAAAATTTTCAAACTGCTCCCGGGTTACTATATCTCCACTGGTATCTCCTCCTGTACCGCTCGACACCAAAGCACCCTGGTGCGCATACCATTTTTCGTTAACTGTAACGTCATCTTTCTGGAAGCCTCTCCAGCCATTTAATGTTCTTCCGTCGAAAAGAAGTTTCCATCCCTGGGATCTTTCTTCTACGGTTAGTACATTATGCTGATGATGCGATCTGTCCGTCCGGGCTTTCTCTTCTGTCCTTTGTCCGCATCCGGTTAGATAGGATACAGAGAATATCAGAGCAAATCCTAAGATGAAAAAATTGTTTTTTTGCATTTTTCTGAATTTTTAAATTAGATATTTAATAATATTAACTGGCATGAATGTTGTTTTAGTATTTCCACTAATTGAGCTTTTGTATTCCGGGCCAAAGCAGTTTTTTGCTGCCAGGTCAAAGATAAGCCAAATTAAATATCAAAAAAAATGTAATTTAGCAGCTGTTGTATCCTTTCAAATGCACATGCAAGGTCAATTATTATTATAAAAACTAACTACATCACATGCAGGATAAAATTTTTGTTCTTGATTTTGGCTCTCAATATACTCAGCTTATAGCCAGAAAAATACGTGAATTACATGTTTATTGTGAGATCTACCCCTTTAATAAATTTCCCCGGCCCGACAGATCCGTGAAAGGTATTATACTCTCAGGCAGCCCTTCATCAGTTTGGGATCCCGGAGCTCCGGTGCCTGATCTGGATTTAATCATGGGTAAAGTTCCGGTTCTTGGAATCTGCTATGGTGCACAATATATGGCTTTTAAAAACGGAGGCAAAGTAGCTCCTTCTACAACACGGGAATACGGAAGGGCAAAGCTTGATTCTATGGATGTAAGTTCAGAATTGTTTTCAGGGATAAGTGAAGGTTCCCAGGTATGGATGTCACACGGTGACACCATCCTTAGCCTTCCTGAGAATTACCATGTTATTGGACGTACGGATGACATAGCTGTTGCTGCTTACCAGGTTAAGGATGAAAAAATATTTGGGATTCAGTTTCACCCGGAGGTATATCACACAACCGAAGGCAAGCTTATCTTAAAGAATTTCGTTGACGATATTTGCGGTTGCAGTCAGGACTGGACACCTGCTTCATTCGTTGAAGAGACATTAAAGATTCTTAAATCCGAATTGAAGCAGGATAAGGTTATCCTGGGATTGTCTGGCGGAGTTGACTCTTCAGTTTCAGCAGTTTTACTTCACAGGGCGATAGGCACGAACCTGAACTGTATTTTTGTTGATAACGGACTGCTCAGAAAAGATGAGTACTCAAAGGTGCTTGAATCATATCAACATATGGGATTGAATGTGCGGGGTGTGGATGCCAGGGCTAAATTCCTTGACGCCTTAAGCGGTATTGCTGACCCGGAGGAAAAAAGGAAAATCATCGGACGCTGTTTTATAGAAATCTTTGAGGAGGAAGGTGAAAAGCTGAAAGATGTTAAATGGCTTGGCCAGGGTACAATATATCCTGATGTTATCGAATCTGTTTCGGTTAACGGGCCATCTGCAACTATAAAGTCACATCACAATGTAGGCGGCCTGCCTGAAAAGATGAACCTGAAAGTTGTTGAGCCATTGAAACTGCTTTTCAAGGATGAAGTAAGACGTGTTGGCAGTACCCTGGGTATAGACAAAGCTCTCCTGGGGCGTCACCCTTTTCCAGGTCCAGGCCTGGGAATCAGGGTTGTAGGGGAGGTGACAGCTGAAAGACTGGCCATTTTGCAGGAGGTTGACAATATTTTTATTAACGGGCTCACAGATGCAGGATTATACGATAAAGTCTGGCAGGCGGCAGCCATATTACTGCCGGTTCAGTCTGTCGGGGTTATGGGAGATGAAAGGACTTATGAAAGTGTTGTTGCATTAAGGGCTGTTGCATCTACAGATGGAATGACAGCGGACTGGGTGCATTTACCATATGAGTTTCTCAGCAGAATATCAAATGAAATAATAAATAAGGTTAAGGGTGTGAACAGGGTTGTTTACGATATAAGTTCCAAACCTCCTGCGACCATTGAATGGGAGTAGTATTGGCTGACGGTCTTATTAATCATTATTTCAGATGTGCAAATTATAAGGAAAACATAATCATAAGAATTGTTAAATGAAAGCCCGGTTTCAACAAAAAAGCCAAAAGTTCCGTTATCAGGGTATACCCTTTTTATGTTTTCAGGATCTATTAAACAAGTAAAACTTTTACCATGAGGCAAAATAAATTTATAATTTCTTTATTTTTTTTGGCATTTCTCTTCCAGGTTAACAGTGCCCAGGTCTTCAATGAGCAGATTTATAAGTTCAGTAAGGCACTGGGTTCGATTTCCAACTATTATGTTGATTCCGTTGACGAGGATGTGCTGGTTGAACATGCACTGGTTGAAATGCTTAAAAAGCTTGATCCTCATTCCGTATATATAAACAAGGATGAGGTAAAAGCTATGAATCAACCTTTAGAGGGCAACTTTGAAGGTATTGGTGTTCAGTTCAATCTGCTTAATGATACGATTTTTGTCATATCGCCCATCTCGGGGGGACCTTCTGAAAAGGTCGGTATTCAGGCTGGTGACAGAATAGTCAAAATAAATTCCGAGGATGTCGCCGGTGTCGGCATTTCAAACACACAGGTTCGGAATAAACTGATGGGAGAGAAGGGCACCAAGGTTACGGTAAGTATTAAGCGCCGCAATGAACCCTCTTATATTGATTTCACCATAACACGTGATGAAATTCCAATATACAGCCTCGATGCTTCTTATATGGTTGATGATGAAACCGGTTACATAAGGCTTAACCGTTTTTCCGCGACTACTGTAAAAGAGTTTGAGCAAGCCATTGGAGAACTTCAGCAGAAATATAAAATGAAAAATCTGATTCTCGATTTGCGCGATAATGGAGGAGGGTACCTGCAGGAATCCATTACCCTTGCCGATCATTTTCTTGACAGTGATAAAATGATAGTATATACAGAGGGAGAAAATATGTCCAGAATGGAGTATAAGTCCTCGAACAAGGGGGTGCTTAAAAATGGACGTCTGGTAGTTATGCTGAATGAAGGGTCCGCATCAGCAAGTGAAATTGTTGCAGGGGCAATTCAGGACTGGGACAGGGGCGTGATACTGGGAAGAAGATCATTTGGAAAGGGCCTGGTTCAGAGACCTGTAAGCCTGCCTGACGGATCGATGATAAGACTTACTGTTGCAAGATATTACACACCTACAGGAAGGCTTATTCAAAGACCTTATGATCAAGGCGTTGATGAATATGCCATGGATGCCCTGAGGAGATATTCCAACGGAGAGTTTTTTTACCAGGACAATATTTCGCTGCCAGATTCCCTTAAATACTCAACTAAACTGAACCAAAGGGACGTATATGGCGGAGGCGGAATAATGCCTGATATTTTCGTTCCCTATGATACCACACATATAACCGATTATTATCGTAATCTGCTTAGGAGCGGGGTTTTCAACCGTTTTATCTTAACCTATGTAGACCGCAACCGGGAACAGTTAAGTGCAGATTATCCTGATTTTAAAAGCTATAAGGATAATTTTGTGGTTGATGATCAATTAATGTCACAATTCACTGAATATTCTGTTAGCCAGGGTGTTGAGGTTAAGGAGGATGAGCTGGAATTGACAACTGATATGATAACAAATCAGATAAAGGCATTGATAGCCAGGGATATGTGGGATATGAGTGAATATTTTGAAATTACCAATTCAAAAGATGATGCCTTTTTAAAGGCAAAAGAGATTATAGGTGATCGGCGCAGCTTCCTGTCCCTTCTAAGGTCCAATTAACGCAATTATAAGTGGATGGACTTAAACAGGGTTGTTATTACCGGGCCTGAATCAACAGGTAAAACCTTGCTTGCAGAAAAACTGGCAACTTACTTTAATACAATATGGATTCCGGAATATGCACGTGATTATATAACCACTCTTGACCGGGAATATAATTATGATGATTTGGAACATATTGCCCGTGAGCAGGTAAAGAGGGAAAAGGATCTTATTAAAAATGCAAGGGGTTTCCTGTTTTATGATACTCATCTTATCATCACCAAAGTTTGGTTTAAAGTCGTTTACAACCGTTATCCATTGTGGATTGACAAGGCTGTAATTAGCTCAGGGATTGATATTTTTCTTGTTTGCAATACCGATATACCATGGATCCCAGATCAAGTAAGAGAGAATGGCGGAGAAATGAGAAATAAGCTTCTGGATATGTATATTGATGAAATAGAGATGTTTGGGATTCCCTGGAGCCTTGTTTCCGGACAGGAAGATAATAGAACTGAATTTGCGATTAATAAAGTAAAGAGTTTTTTTAATAAATAACATTTAAAGTGGAAATTGATAGTGATGACAAGGGTTATTCCGGTCCGGATTCCGGCAGTTTTGAAATGGTTGCAAAAACTTTCAGGGGGTTGGAGGATGTGCTTGCCGGTGAAATTGAATCCATAGGGGGCCAAAATATAAGGAAAGGTACACGTGTTGTTTTTTTTAGCGGAACCACGGAACTTCTATATCGTGCTAATTTTCAGTTGCGGACTGCCCTCAGGATATTGAAACCCTTTTTTGAGTTCCGTGCAAAAAACGAAGATGAACTTTATAAGGGAGCCTCCAGGTTTAACTGGTCTTCACTGCTGTTGGAAAACAAGACTTTTGCCATTGACGGAGTTTTAAGTTCTCCTTATTTTAACCATTCCAAATATATAGCGCTTAAAGTAAAAGACGCCGTTGTCGATCAGTTCAGGGCTGCGACAGGGATGAGGCCCTCAGTTGATACAGTTGACCCTGATATCAGGATAAACCTGCATATTTCAGAAGATAAATGCACACTGCTTCTTGATTCTTCAGGTGAATCCCTGCACAAAAGGGGGTATCGCTCCGAAGCCAGTCCGGCCCCTCTTAATGAGGTTCTTGCTGCCGGAATGATTATGTTGTCGGGATGGGATCGCAAATCACCCTTTATCGACCCCATGTGTGGTTCCGGAACCATCCCCATTGAAGCAGCTATGATGGCTCACAATATACCTCCCGGCATATACAGAAACCAGTATGCATTTGAGAAGTGGCCTGATTTTGACGGTGAATTGTTTAAAAAAATTTTCAATGAAGATTATGCTGAACCAGTATTATCGCCATCCATAACCGGATCGGATATATCACCCCGGATAATCGCAATGGCAAGAAAAAATGCAAAAAATGCTTTTTTGAATAAAAAGATAGATTTCACCATATCCTCATTTGAGGAGATGTTTCCTGCAGGCGAAGGGGGAGTTTTATTGTTTAACCCTCCTTATGGAGAAAGGCTGAAAAAAGATAATATAAAAGCTTTTTATACCCTTATCGGAGACATTTTGAAAAAAAACTATGCAGGCTATTCTGCATGGATGTTGACCAGTAATCTGGAAGCACTTAAATATACCGGCCTGCGTACCGAAAAAAGGATCGTTTTATACAATGGTCCTCTTGAATGCAGATTTGTTAAGTATACTATCTATAAAGGCAGCAGGAAGAATGAATTCAAAAAAAAATATTAATTATTGCATATTAACAATAATTGTATACTTTTAAATTTTGTTTTTATAGGATTTAGAATTATAGTTTTATTATATTTGTCGGCATTAAGTCAAAATCTGGTATATTTCTCAATGCATAAGCCTTTATGAGCTTTAATTTACAGGAAAGTTTTAATAAGATGAATGAGGGCGATGTACTTCTCGCATATAAGGGGAGTATAACTACCGAACTTATTACAAATGTGCTTGAGGTAATAGAATCCAAACTGGATGATATAAATACGGTATCTGCCGTAAAGAAAAAGGTTTACAACGTTTTGGTTGAAAGTCTCCAGAATCTTTTTCATCATATAGACGACATCCCTGACGAAATTCAAGAAGAGTTTGATGCCAGATTCGGTGTGCTGGTTATTTCAAAAGAACCTGACGGTTACCGGATATCAACCGGTAATTTTATTAGAACATCCAAAGTTCAGCAGCTGAAAGAAAAGATTGATAAGATAAATACCCTTACAAGGGAAGAACTGAAAGACATGTACAAGTTTGTACTTAATCATCAGAAATTATCGGCTAAAGGTGGCGGGGGATTGGGATTGATTGATATTGCGAAAAAAACCGGTAATAAAATGGAATATGAATTTCATAATTATAATGAAGAATTTTATTTTTTCCATCTCGATGTTTTTATTTCAGAGCTTAAGAATTAACAATGTTTAAACAATATAGAATGGACCCCATAATAATAGAAGGAACACCTAAAACACCCTCAGTTAAATTTGATTCAAAACAAGGCCTGATTGAAATTAAAGGCAGATCTATTCCGGAGAATTCTATTGAATTTTATAAGCCTTTGGTTGATTGGCTGGAACAATATGCAGCTGAACCTGCTCAAAAAACTAACGTAAACATTAATCTGGAGTATTTTAATACAAGTTCTTCAAAATGCATTCTTGACATATTTAAAAAACTGGAAGCAATTTATAAAGCGAAAAACGAGGTTATTGTTAACTGGCATTATGAGGAGGATGATGAGGATATGCTTGAAGCAGGTGAAGATTATGAGTCAATAATTCGTATTCCATTTAAGATGATAGAGGTGGAAGATTGATAAATGTCATTATTTTAACTTATTCAATTAACTTATTCAATTAACTTGTTCCGGACTATAAGTGAGTCCGGATTTTTTTATTTTGATAAGGTGTCAGGACTTTTTCCTGCCTAGAATGGTTTTAACATTATCAATGCCTTCTTCCGTTTTTTCAAGCCCTTTTTTCAGAAGCCTGTAATATAAAACCACAAATAAAAAAAAGGTCATCATCCAAATCACCAGGGTGTTAGCCCATATTGTGTTGAGTTTGTTACCAAAAATCTGTTTATTGGGAGCATAAAAGTGTGCTTTTATAAACTTTCCCTCCGGATCCCTGTATACCGGGTCAATTCTTTGGTACAGCCGGTGGTTGTACTCAACAATACGGGTAATTTCCCTTGAATTTCTGACCAGGTCACTCAGCGCATCGTTATGATACCTGTTCCTTCTCTCAAGATAGTATTCCTTCCCTTCCTCAGTCCGGTGATAATCTGAAATGATTTTGTCTTTTTCATCATTTGCTTTATTATATAAAATGACGTAATACCTGCCAAGTCTCTCAAGATAATCACCTAGTATGCTGATTAGTTCCGGATCAGGATATGATTGGCTGAAGTTTTTAAAATCGATTCCTGATTGAATTTGGCTATTTCTTTTATCTTCTTTTTTTATTTCATTTATTATCAATTTAAAGTTTCCCGCTATTTTGTCTTTGTATTGCACATTATCAAGATTCCGCCTGCAATAATCAAGTTTATTCCTTATGTTCCGTATCCAGAAGTTATTCATGTACTCTGACCGGCTCATTGCTTTATTGAAGGTGTAAAATTCCCTTTCGAAAGGGTTCTCCTTAAACTGATAAACTGCCAGGGCTTCATATGCCCATCGGGCTGTAATGATTTCACCGTAAAGTGGTATCCGGCCTGGTGCGGATATGGAAGGATTTAGTTCTTCAAATTTAACGATTATTCCGCTTAAAATGAGTTGCGGAATAACAAGAAAAGGGATAAGTATATAAATGGTTATTACAGTTTTAAAACTATCTGATATAATTAGTCCCATAACATTTGCAAAACACCAGGCACTGAAAAGCACCAGCCAGTATTCAAAATACATGCCCCTGATTTCCATAATTGAATTTCCAACAAGAACAAAGAGTAATGCTTGTAAAGCAGAGATAATAAACAGCACAATTATCTTCGAGATAAGATAACTTGACCAGCTAAGGTTCAAAAATGCTTCCCGTTTCAGGATCTTTCTATCTTTAATTATTTCTTCAGCACTGACAGTCAGACCTATGAAAATTGCTACTATCACTGACATGAAAATATAAACAGGAATATTAAGATTTCCTGCCAATGTATATCCAGTGGGATTATTTACATTGATATCGTGATATTTAATAATGAATGAGAGCAAAAAAGCAAGCAGCGGAGCTTCTAAAAAATTTATTAACAGGTATTGTTGATTTGAGAGCTTTGCCAAAACATCCCTTTTAACAAATACCTTAAGTTGCCTGAACCTGTCAGGAATTTTGAATGATATATCAGGCAGGTTTACATGAACACCGGAATCGGATTTGTTTTTCAGGGATTTATGAAGATGGTGATATGCCCACTCCCATGGAGGTATCTTCCTGGAATGGGTTTGCTTGCCAAATTCGTCAAGAACATTTGTCTCGATTATATTGAAAAGTTGCTCGGGATTCACATTACCGCATTCATGACACTCACTTTCATTCCAGTTGGCATGCTGAACATGTGATTTAAAATAAATGATTGCTTCTATCGGATCGCCATTATATATAAGAAAGCCTCCAGTGTCCAGAATAATAAGCTTGTCAAACATCTTAAAAATATCTGAGGAGGGTTGATGAATAACCACAAAAACAAGCTTGCCCTTTAATGATAACTCCTTAAGCAGGTCCATTATGTTTTCCGAATCTCTTGATGACAGTCCTGAGGTTGGTTCATCCAGAAACAATATGGCCGGTTCCCTGATAAGTTCCAGGGCAATATTCAGACGTTTGCGCTGTCCGCCGCTGATTTTCTTGTTCAGCGGACTGCCTACCTGAATGTTTTTGATATCTAACAAGCCAAGTTGCTGAAGTAAACCATTCACTGCCCTCTCTGTTTCTTTTTCCGTGTAGTGGTCAAAACAAAGTTTTGCATTATAATAGAGGTTCTGATAAACGGTAAGCTCTTCAATCAAAAGGTCGTCCTGTGATACGTGACCAATGAGCCCCTCTGTTTTGACCTTCTCTTTATGTATGTCAATACCATTTGCCAGTACACTCCCCCTGAATGGTGTCAGGGTGCCGTTTAATACGTTCAGCAGCGTTGATTTCCCGGAACCGCTGGATCCCATGATCCCGATGAGCCGTCCGGATTCTTCGGTGAAGGAAAGTCTTTGTAAACCAATATTTCCACCCTTGAAACGATATTCAATGTTATTAACGCTGAATACAATTCTGCTTTTGATTAGATGGGGACTAAAGGAGCTGACCATATCACTGAAGTATACAGGCTTGATCCTCGGGTTCCGCAATGATGTGCCGTTATCGAACACATATACCTTATCCTGCTGGATAAGTTGAGAATTGAGGTACATCTCATTTTTCCCGATATACCTCATCAGGTACATATTTACATCAGAAATTCTTAAAATCCTGATCTGTCCCTCAAGCAGCTCCCTGTAAATATGTTTTGTTTCATAAGAAGGGAAATCCGGGTTGTTTTCTATAATAAGGATGTTGTCTGAATCAGGGATATGGTTAAAAGGAGAAAGGACAAATCCTTTCATGTTTTCGTACTCAGGAGGGGATATATTGAATGACTGTGCAACGGTATTAATAAATTCTATTGCCTGATCTGCAATAATGTTTTTGTCATCCTTAATGAATTCAAGAAGATTGATCAGAACAATGATTTTTTGTCTCCTGCTTAGCTCTTCGTTGATTTGTGTACATATTACCAATATGCGCACCGAACTTGAAGAAGTGCGTTTTTTTCTTTTTCCTTCCTCGCCCTGCTTCTTTTGGTGGATTTTATAATGCCTGTCAAAAATATTCAGATACTCATCAACAAGTTCCTGGTTTAATTGCCTTTTCAGGAATGATTCTACCACAAGACGTCTCTCTTTTTTGTTGCTTTCGGGGCTTGCAATGATGGCAAAAAGCTGCATCAATGCCTTTAATATTTTTTGACTCAATATTAGATATATTTAATGTAGTAGCAGGATCATGGTTTTGAAAAAAATAAAAGTAGATAAATAATTTTTTATAACCAATCTTAATCTGCCCTTGATAATCCAGAGATTTGACCAGGATCGCAGAGTAATAACATAGCCCCGTAGAGGTTCATTGCCTATAATTAAGTTATACCGACCGGGCACTCTTATTTTAAAGTTTAGCATAATAATAATTAATTGTAACATCTTTAATAATTCAGACAAGAGGTAGTTTGGTTTTTGCTATTTCTTTAAAGAAATTTATAGTTACTTTATTATTCCTTACTTAATCACTTTAATAACTAAACTTTATACACATGAAATTAACATTGGCATTATTGTTTTTGATAAGTTTCACAGCGATTGCACAGGATCTTCCTGTAAAGTGGGAGGAACTTCGGGCAAGCGATTGGGACAAAGCTCTTGAGAAGTCCGGCTACACATGTATTTTGCCTATGGGTGTTATTGAAAAACACGGTTTGCATGTTCCGCTGGGCTCAGATATTATTAAAGCCCGAAATTGGGCCACTCGTGCAGCAGAAGTAGAATATGCTGTTGTATTCCCTGATTTTATTTACGGGCAGATTTTTGAAGCAATGCATCAGCCCGGGACTATTGCCATACCAAGCGACGTTTTGTGGGCAGTACTTGAAGCGACAATCGAAGAAATTGCCAGAAACGGTTTTGAAAAAATCCTGATTCTTAATGGTCATGGGGGTAATAATAATTTCATCCCGTATTTTATTCAGGCTCAACTGGGAAAAAGACGCGATTATGCTCTTTTTTTACATTCCCGGGATGCTGATCCGGAATACAATGCAAAGCTCAATCAGCTCAGAGAATCTGATCCATCGTATGATCAGCATGCTGGTGAAAGGGAGACTTCTGAAATTCTTTACTTGCGTCCGGATCTGGTCATTCAGGAGAGGGCAGATGATGAGTCAGGAAAAGATATGGACAGGCTTGATCTGCCAGACTTGTACACGGGGATATGGTGGTATGCCGGTTTTCCCAATCATTATGCCGGGGAAGGATCTGCCGGCTCAAGGGAACTTGGTAAATTTATAACAGAATATCAGGTGGAATCGGTTGTGAGGGCTCTCAGACTGATAAAGGAAGACGATACTGTCATTGAGCTTCAGAATGAATATTTTGACCGGGTCGAAAAGGGTTTTCGCTAACAGACCTGACGATTCTGCATGTTTTAGGATTGGTATCTGGTTATTAAACCGGAGCCTGTAACTACTTAGTAAAAAAACAAGGTTCATTCAGACATTACTGACGGACTCATCTTTTATCGGGGGACATATTGACATATTTTATTGAAATTTCAGTGTCAGATTTACATATTGATCATAGTATATGTTTTTGGCAGTACTTTTGATGGCCCATATCAGGAATGGTATTTTAAGTTTGGTTTTCTCAGGTTACTGGTATTTAAGCTTTTGATAGTATAAGTATCTGATAATATGATTAATTCTAAAACAGCATAAAAAATGAATCTTAATAATTTTACAATAAAATCCCAGGAAGCCATACAGCAATCGTTTTCTATTGCCACGGGGTATCAGAATCAGGCTGTTGAAACCGGCCATATAATGAAGTCGCTTCTTAATTCCGATGAGCATATAACGGGCTTTTTGCTCAAAAAGATGAATGTTAATCCACGTAATTTTTCAAATGTTCTGGACAGTATAATAAATTCTTATCCTAAAGTTACTGGAGGTGACCAGTATTTGTCATCTTCAGCATCTGCAGCTCTTCAAAAAGCAATAGAACAATCCAAAGAAGCAGGCGATGAGTATGTTTCGATTGAACATATTCTGTCTGGTTTATTACAGGCAGGTGACCAGGTCTCTCAAATGATGAAGGATAGCGGCATGACTGCCGGAGAACTGAAAAAAGCAATAGCAGAGCTGAGAAAAGGTTCAAAAGCTACCAGCCAGTCGGCCGAAGATAGCTTCAATGCATTAAATCGTTTTGCCATTAATCTCAATGAGATGGCCCGGGCAGGCAAACTTGACCCGGTAATAGGCAGGGATGAAGAGATCAGGCGTATTCTTCAGATACTTTCACGAAGGACAAAGAACAACCCCATACTCATAGGTGAGCCCGGTGTGGGTAAAACTGCTATTGCTGATGGACTTGCCCAAAGGATAGTGAACGGTGATGTACCCGACAATCTGAAAACCAAGCAGGTTCACTCACTTGATATGGGGGCTTTGATAGCCGGAGCAAAATATAAAGGGGAATTTGAAGAACGCCTGAAAGCTGTGGTAAAAGAAGTTGTAGATTCTGAAGGGGAAATAGTTATGTTTATTGATGAAATACATACCCTGGTAGGAGCCGGTAGAAGTGAGGGAGCAATGGATGCTGCCAACATTCTGAAACCGGCCCTGGCAAGAGGAGAGCTTAAGGCAATAGGGGCCACTACTTTGAATGAGTATCAGAAATATTTTGAGAAGGACAAGGCCCTGGAACGGAGATTCCAGATAGTTATGGTTGATGAGCCTGATGTAATGAGTGCTGTGTCAATTCTCAGGGGACTAAAGGAAAGATATGAAACACATCATAAGGTGAGGATAAAGGATGATGCCATAATTGCTGCTGTGGAGCTTTCAAACAGGTATATTACCGAACGCTTTCTTCCTGATAAGGCAATAGACCTTATAGATGAGGCTGCATCAAAACTCCGGCTTGAAATGAACTCTGTACCCGAGAGCATAGATGAGATAGAGAGAAAGGTTAAGCAGCTTGAAATTGAACGGGAGGCCATAAAACGTGAAGGCGATAAAAAGAAAGAATCGGAGCTTTCATCTGAACTTGCAAATCTTAATGAGGAGAAAAATAAACTTAGAGCCAGGTGGGAGAATGAAAGGGGTATTATAAGCAATATTCAGAGGTATAAGGAGGCAATAGAAAATATGAAGCTGGAAGCTGAGCAAGCTGAAAGGCAGGGAGACTATGGAAAGGTTGCCGAACTGAGGTACGGCCGTATCAAGGAGGCTGAGGCAAGTATAGAAAAACTCAAGCAGGAACTTGATGATGTTAAAGGAGAAGAATCTCTTATAAGAGAGGAAATAGATTCAGAGGATATTGCAGAAATCGTTTCCAGGTGGACAGGCATACCGGTAAGCAGGATGCTTCAAAGTGAAAGGGAAAAGCTGCTTTCCCTTGAAGATGAACTGCACAGGAGGGTTGTGGGTCAGGATGAGGCATTGCAAGCAGTTTCTGACGCCGTACGACGAAGCAGGGCCGGATTACAGGATGTGAAAAGGCCTATTGGATCTTTTATTTTTCTGGGTACTACAGGAGTTGGCAAGACAGAGCTTGCCAGAGCACTGGCCGAATTCTTGTTTGATGATGAAAATCTTATGACCCGCATTGATATGTCGGAATACCAGGAAAGGCATTCTGTTTCCCGGCTTATTGGTGCTCCCCCCGGTTATATTGGATATGAAGAGGGCGGACAACTCACTGAATCAGTCCGAAGAAAACCATACTCTGTAGTTTTGCTTGATGAAATAGAAAAAGCTCATCCTGATGTGTTTAATATTTTGCTGCAGGTGCTCGATGAAGGCCGGCTGACCGATAATAAAGGAAGGATAGTAAACTTTAAAAACACTATTATAATAATGACCTCCAATGCTGGATCGCATATCATTCAGGAAAACTATGAAAAACTCAATGGTATGAACCGTGAAGAGATGTTTGAAAAGTCCCGGATGCAGGTGTTCGAGATGCTAAAGCAAACTATCAGGCCGGAGTTTCTTAACCGTATTGATGAGATAATTATGTTCAAACCGCTTGCGGCGGATGAGGTGAAACAAATTGTAAGACTCCAGTTTGAACAGATCAGAAAAATGCTTAAATCTAATCAGGTTAACATTGAGATAACTGAGAAGGCTGTAGATCTTCTTACCAGCCTGGGTTTTGATCCGCAATACGGTGCGCGGCCGGTGAAAAGGGTTATGCAAAAGTACATTTTAAATGAATTGTCACGGAAGATACTTGCAGAAAAGGTTGACAGGGGTAAATTACTTAAAATAGATGCAAAGGGCAGTGAACTTGTATTCCTTAACCGGGATGAACCTTGACTTCCCCGGGAAATCAGGGTCCGGTCAACCAAAGGAACCTTTAACTTTTATCTGCCCTGCTCTGAATTATCAGGATAAACTTTTAACACAGTCTTCTCTGGTGTCATATATTTTAAAGACGTTGTGCAATTGAAGTAGCCTGAACAATGACATGACATCAGGGGTTATATTGTAAATATGGAAAATTCCTGAATTGCTTTTTGCTTTTTTCATGATTGACAGCAGAGCCCCGAATCCGGAGCTGTCAATGAAAGCAATATTTCCAAGACCAAGGATGAGTTTGGTCCCCGGTTTTTCAAAATGCCTGCCTACTTCCTCCTTAAGATCTTCTGAAATAACCGCATTAAGTTTGTCTTTCTGATCAAATTCATAAACTATTACCCCGTTTAAATTTTCCGATTTGAGCATGGTTCTGTTTTTTAAAGGGTTTTGGAAATCAGTTTTAATTCTTTTATTGCCGAGTTGAATTGATTTTCTATCCTTTTTACTAAGGCTAAGTAAAGTCCGGGCTCCCTGTTTTCCTTTGCAAGCAGTTCAAGATCCTTTAACTCATTTGTCAGCTGTCCCATGCCCATTATTGACGAAGATGCTTTTGCCTTGTGGGCGAGTTTGCCGAGTGCATCCCAATCTTTATCTTCTTGGTACTTATGCATCATCTTAAGGTAGGAGGGCACTTCTGAAATGAATATATCAATCATCTCACTTATTAATTGATTATCTCCCTCTGATATTTCATTAAGATAATTGAGATTGATGTATTCTGGATTTTGCCTGTTCATCTGCTATCTGATGTTCTTATGTAAATGGTTCAAAATTGTATTTTGTTTAACCAGCCGGCATGAGGGCTGCATCAGAAGATAAAAGTAATGTTTTTAATAAATATCTTGTTCATGAAGCTGCAATAATATTATATTTTGTTGATATTTATTTTAACCGGCTAAATTTAAGTATCTAACTAAAATATTTACTTTTGTGGTCCAGAAGAATATTATATATAAAACCGGTTCTGATCATGAAGCGTACTCCTTTTACCGAATATCACATACAAATGGGCGCAAGGATGCAACCATTTGCAGGATTCAATATGCCTGTAGAATACAGTGGAATTAATGATGAACACATTACTGTCCGAGAAAAAGTGGGAGTATTCGATGTATCACATATGGGTGAGTTCTGGATAAAAGGGCCTAAAGCTGCAGGTTTTCTTCAGTATATTACTACCAACGACATTAACAGCCTTTATGACGGAAAAGTACACTATTCCTGTATGCCCAATGGCAGAGGCGGAATTAAGGATGATCTGCTCGTTTACCGGGTTGACCCTGAGACTTACATGATAGTCGTTAATGCTGCAAATATTGAAAAAGACTGGGACTGGTGTTGTTATCATGCCCCTAAATTCGGATTGGAAGTGGGAACAGAACTCTGCAATGCCTCCGATGAATTTGCATTGCTTGCCGTACAGGGACCTTATGCATTCAAAGTGATGCAAAAGCTGATTGATGTACCCATAGATAAAATGAAGTTTTACACCTTTAAAAAGCTTGATATCGGAGGTGTGAAAAATGCTATATTTTCAACGACCGGTTATACCGGCTCAGGCGGGTATGAGATATACGTGAACAATGATGACGGCCCGGCACTGTGGAAATCAGTTTTTGAAGCAGGTGAAGAGTTTGGGATAAAACCCGCGGGTCTTGGAGCGCGGGATACATTGAGGCTGGAAACGGGTTTGTGTCTTTATGGTAACGATATTGATGAAACTACCTCACCTATTGAAGCCGGACTGC
The DNA here is from genome assembly GCA_007132225.1 of Bacteroidales bacterium. Classification (GTDB taxonomy): domain Bacteria; phylum Bacteroidota; class Bacteroidia; order Bacteroidales; family PUMT01; genus PXAP01. The sequence goes on from SLPB01000026.1 coordinate 31,482, forward strand.
AATGGATAGTTAAGTTTACTGATAATAATGAGTTTATAGACAGAGAATTTTTGCTGAAACAAAAAATGGAAGGCCCGGAACGCAGACTTGTGGGGTTCGTGATGCACGAGAGGGGCATCCCAAGAACGAATTATGAAATTACTGACGAAGAGGGGAGTATTATTGGACATGTGACATCCGGCACTATGTCGCCAATGATGAAAACCGGTATTGGCCTCGGATATGTCAGGTCTGCCTATGCAAAAAACGGAACAGGGATTAAGATTCTGGTCAGGAACAAAAGCATCAGTGCTGAAGTTGCCGGATTGCCTCTTTTTAAAAAACAGTAGCTATCTTTTTCCTTCGCCTGTGACTAAATCTTTATATTTATAAAAACGGATCTGCCGGACTGACAAATTGAGTCCGCTGTTTTTTGGCCCTGCAGTCAGGAGCAATGGTTTCAGATATTTTTTGTCAATTAACATCAAATTTGCCTTTATGACGATAAACAAAGAAAAGAATAAAATAGAAGTTTGTTATTCTCCGGCTCTTTATCCATATTACCGCAATGATAATGCAATTGTTGTTGTGTCAGATATACTTCGAGCTACAACTGCAATTTGTGCTGCTTTTGAAAACGGGGTAAAACAATTGATTCCTGTAGCAGATCTCGATGAAGCACGGGCCTTAAAGAAAAGGGGATTTCTTGTTGCTGCAGAGAGGGACGGCCTGGTTCTTGATTTTGCTGATTTCGGCAATTCGCCATTTAATTTCAGTCCCGGCCAGGTTAAAGGTGCCACTATTGCATATAGCACAACAAACGGGACCCAGGCTATCAGAATGGCTTCAGAAGCCCGCCATGTGGCTGTAGGAGCTTTTATTAATCTTAGTGCACTTGCTTCATGGCTGATATCACAGGATGCTGATGTTGTTATTTTATGCGCAGGCTGGAAGAACCGGTATAACCTTGAGGATAGTGTATTTGCAGGGGCACTTTCCAATGCACTTATTGAATCAGGGGGTTTTTATACTGAATGCGATGCTGCTGTTGCAGCCATGGAATTATGGGAGCTTGCCCGGGAAGATCTTACGGGATATATGGAAAAAGCTGCCCACCGGCACAGATTAAAAAAGCTCGGGCTGGATGATATAATGGAATACTGCAATACTCCTGACAGTACCAGGGTTATACCACTTCTCAAAGATAATTTTCTTGTGGAGCATAAAGATTATTAAAACCGGGTTTTTAATTGTTGATAACCTCCAAAACATTATGTGGTATCCATTTTGGAGATATAGTATTTATTTTGCAAATTGCATTTTTTTTATGGCAAGTAATGAAATTACTCATAAAAACAGTCCCTTATAATTTTCTGTTGTCGTGGCATTCATCCTATAAACCAAATAATCTAATCACAAACACATGAAAAAACATAATTTTAGTGCCGGCCCATCTATTCTTCCCAGAACGGTAATTGAGAATACTTCAAAAGCAGTTCTTGACCTCAATGGTTCAGGCCTGTCGGTAATGGAGATATCTCACAGGGGTAAGGATTTTCAGGCTGTTATGGACGAAACTGTTGCTTTGTTCAAGGAGATTCTTAATGTACCCGATGGCTATGAAGTATTGTTTCTGCACGGAGGAGCAAGTATGAATTTCTGCATGGTGCCTTATAATCTGCTTCAGCGAAAGGCTGCTTACCTGGAGACCGGAACCTGGGCCAAAAAAGCAATTAAAGAAGCAAAAAAACTTGGAGATGTAGATATTGTTGCCTCCTCAGCAGATAAAAATTTCAGCTATATACCAAAATCCTTTGATATACCTTCAGATGCCGATTATTTTCACATAACAACCAATAATACTATATTCGGCACAGAATTACATGAAGACCTTGATAGTCCGGTTCCTATGGTTGCAGATATGTCATCCGACATATGCAGTCGTCCGGTAGATATTTCCAAATACGGAATTATCTATGGAGGTGCTCAGAAGAATCTTGGCGCTGCCGGTGTTGGATTTGTTATTATCCGTAAAGATATACTTGGTAAAGTTGATCGTGATATACCCTCTATGCTCGACTATAGCATACATATCGAGAATGGTTCAATGTTCAATACACCACCATGCCTGGCTGTTTTCACTGTGGGCGAAACCCTTAAGTGGCTTAAAGAACTTGGTGGAGTAGGCGAGATGCAAAAAATTAACCAGGGCAAGGCCGGGATGCTATATGATGTAATTGACAACAGTAAGATGTTTATTGGCACTGCCGAAAAGACATCACGTTCTTTTATGAATGTTTGCTTTGTTATGCGTGAAGATTACAAGGACCTTGAAGCTGATTTTCTTTCTTTTGCAACTTCCAGGGGTATGGTAGGGATCAAGGGGCACCGTTCCGTAGGTGGTTTCAGGGCTTCTATTTACAATGCCCTTCCGGTTGAGAGCGTACAGGCACTTATTGATGTGATGAAGGAATTTGAAGCGGCAAGGGAAAGGTAGTAAAAGGATTTTAATATTAATTTATAAATACAATTTATAATGAAAAAGATTTTGGTGGCAACAGAGAAACCTTTTGCAAGGCCGGCAGTTGATGGAATTGCTGATGTATTTAAACAGGCCGGATATGAATTGGTTCTTCTTGAAAACTATAAGGAAAAAAAAGATCTGCTTAGCGCGGTTGCAGATGCTGATGCAATGATAATAAGAAGCGACAAGGTTACGGAAGAGGTTTTAGAGGCTGGAAGTAAACTGAAAATAGTTGTCAGGGCCGGAGCAGGTTATGATAATGTTGACATAGCTGCTTCAACCCGCAGGGACGTTGTTGTAATGAACACACCGGGCCAGAATTCAAATGCTGTGGCTGAACTTGCACTTGGAATGATGGTTTATACTGCCAGGAATTATTTCAATGGTACCCCGGGTACCGAGTTAAGGGGTAAAAAACTGGGAGTTTTTGCCTGCGGTAATATAGGAAAGGATATTGCCAGGATTGCATCGGGCTTTGGCATGGAAGTATATGGGTTTGATCCCTTTCTGGAAAGGACAGTTTTGGAGTATGCAGGCATGATGTGTACTGCATCGTCTGAGGAATTATTTAGTCAGTGCCAGTATATTTCGCTAAATGCTCCTGTTGTTGAACATACCATAAGGCTGGTTAATTTTAAACTGCTAGAAAAGATGCCCGAATCTGCAACTCTTGTTAATACAGCCAGGAAAGAGCTTGTTGACGAAGATTCTCTTTTAAAGATGTTTGCTGAAAGACCTGATTTTAAATACATTTCAGATATTGCTCCGGACTGCAGTGCCGAAATAGCCGAAAAATATCCCGGTCGTTTTTTCTTTACTCCTAAGAAAATGGGAGCACAGACCTCTGAGGCTAATATAAATGCAGGCATTGCCGCTGCCAGGCAGATCGTTGGTTTCTTTGAGCAGGGCGACAAAACTTATCAGGTTAACCTGTAATTTATTTGCAGGCAAACCTGGCTCGTAATAAATAGTTTGCCTGCTGTTTTCTAATCCTAATAATTTAATTTACTGATGGCAATTTTAAAACCATTCAAAGGATTGCGTCCTCCTGTGGAAATAGCAAAAGATATGGCTTCCAGGCCATATGATGTGCTCAATTCTGATGAAGCCCGTGAAGAGGCAAGGGATAATCCTTATTCATTACTTCATATAGTTAAACCTGAAATTGATTGTCCGCCCGATATCAGTGAATATGACCCGTTGATTTATAACACCGCAAAACGGAATCTGGATAAATTTCGTGAGAGAAAGTGGCTTGTCCAGGACAGGGATGAACAACTTTATATATATGCCCAAACAATGGAGGGTAAAACACAATATGGACTGGTAGGTTGTGCTGCTGTTGAAGACTATATGAACGACAGGATAAAAAAACACGAGCTCACCCGCAAAGATAAAGAAGAAGACCGGATAAAGCATGTGAAGATCACCAACGCCAATATGGAACCGGTGTTTTTTACATACAGGGCTGTGCCGGAGATAGATGCCATTGTTTCCTCCTGTGTTAAGAATAATGACCCTGTGTATGATTTTACTGCTGAAGACGGGGTGGGACATCATTTATGGCTTCTGGATGACCCTGAATTAATTTCAGAAGTGGCAGGCTTATTTGAAGAAAAGGTGCCCTGCACCTATGTGGCAGACGGTCATCACCGTACTGCGGCAGCAGCAATTGTTGGAAATGAGAAAAAATCAGCCAATCCGGATCATACAGGGGAGGAGGAATATAATTATTTTCTTGCAGTCCATTTTCCTGATAACCAGCTTAGCATTATTGATTACAACAGGGTGGTGAAGGATCTCAATGGCCTGGATGAGAATGATTTTTTTGAAAGGCTCCGGGAAGTTTTTACAGTTGAGGAGAAAGGACAGGAAATATACAAGCCCGGCCGCCTTCATAATTTTTCACTTTATCTTGGCGGGAAATGGTATTCACTCACAGCCAGGCCCGGCACATACAATGATGATGACCCGATAGGATGCCTTGATGTTACAATACTTTCAGAATTGGTGCTTGATAATATTCTTGACATTAAAGATTTGAGAACCGATAAGCGAATTGATTTTGTAGGAGGAATAAGGGGCCTTGGTGAGCTGCAAAGAAGAGTTGACAGTGGAGAAATGAAGGCTGCTTTTGCCCTTTATCCGGTAACCATGAAACAGTTGATGGATATAGCCGATACCGGAAATCTAATGCCGCCCAAAACAACCTGGTTTGAACCAAAACTGCGCAGCGGACTGGTTGTACATTTGCTGGAGTAATTATCTTTATAGAAATTGTTTGAGCTGGTCACTCCTTTTCTTTTGATAATTTGTGATCCGAACACTGTTTTACCGACTGACCATATTTATCTAATTATCCTGATGGGTGTTGCTGAAAATATAAATAAACTTAATAAGGAGCTTCTTCCAAAAGTGAAGATTGTAGCCGTAACCAAAACCAGGACCACGGATGAGATTATGGATATTTATTCTTTAGGGCACAAGTTGATGGGAGAGAATAAAGTGCAGGAAATGACAGCAAAAACGGAGGCTCTGCCCGAGGATATTGAGTGGCATATGGTAGGGCATCTTCAGTCTAACAAGGTGAAATATATTGCACCTTTTGTATCTCTTATACATTCAGTTGATTCTGTTAAGATTTTAAAGACCATCAATAAGGAGGCCATAAAGAACAACCGGGTAATTGACTGCCTTTTGCAAATCCATATAGCTAAGGAAGAAAGCAAATTTGGCTTTTCCCAGGAAGAGGTTTTTGACTTTTTAAATGAATTCTCTCTGGAAGATTTTCCCGGGATAAGGGTGCGGGGACTGATGGGAATGGCGACTTTTACAGGTGATAAGGATACGGTAAGGTCGGAGTTTCGCAGTCTCGCCGGGTTATTTAACAGGCTGGCGGAATCATTTTTTCATGAATCAGATAGTTTTAATGAATTGTCAATGGGTATGTCGGGCGATTACCGTATTGCAGTGGAGGAGGGGAGCACGATGGTAAGGATAGGCAGCCTTATATTTGGAGAAAGGGGAAATTATTGATTTATTAACTAACTAACCAATACTGTTTATCATGCCTGATCTTGGAGTAAATTATATGGGGTTGAAGCTGAAAAACCCTGTTATAGCCGGCAGTTCCGGTCTTACCAGTACAGTGGATAAGATCCGCTCAATTGAGCAGGCCGGTGTTGCGGCCGTTGTTCTTAAATCTCTTTTTGAGGAACAGATCAATTATGAAGCAGGAAGCCTGATCAGGAATCAGGACTATCCCGAGGCAGAGGACTATATTAAAAGCTATACTAAAAGTCACTCGGTCGATAACTATATTACCCTGATAGAAGAGACAAAAAAGAGTGTTGCAATACCTGTTATAGCAAGTATAAACTGCGTGTCGGCAAATGACTGGATCGGATTTTCCCGAAGAATCGAAGAAGCAGGAGCCGATGCACTTGAGCTCAATGTTTTTTTCCTTCCAACTGATAAATATAAGTCCGCTACCGATTTTGAAAATATCTATTATGATCTTGCCAGCCGGGTAACCGGCATTGTCAAAATACCGGTTGCAATAAAACTGGGGAATCACTTTACCAATGTCCTGGAAGTGGTTGACCGTCTCTACTCTTACGGAGTAAAAGGTGTGGTAATGTTTAACAGGTTTTACGAGCCGGATATAGATATAGAAAAAATAAAACTCACCTCTGCAGATATTTTCAGTTCGGCCTCTGATCTCAGGCATGTGCTTCGGTGGACTGCGCTGGTGTCAGATAAGGTAAACCTTATGGATATTTCCGCCTCTACCGGTGTCCACTCCTGGGAGGCAGTGGTTAAGCAGTTGCTTGCGGGCGCTAAAACTGTTCAGGTTTGTTCTTTGCTTTACAAGAATGGTCTGGGTGAGGTGGCAAATCTTATCGGGGGAGTTGAACAATGGATGAGTAGTAAGAGGTTCAGTACCGTGGACGAATTCAGGGGGAAAATGAGTTACCGGAAAATCCCTGACCCTTCTGTTTATGAGCGTTCCCAGTTTATGAAGTATTTTTCCAGTATAGATTAATTTCACTTATCAGACAATAAAAAACCCGACCGTGAAACAGGCCGGGTTTTTTATTGTACTATGACTAAAAAGAATCTTATTAGTCACTGCTTTTTAAGTACTTCAGCAATTCGCTGTCGGTCGACAGGATAATGCTGGTTTGTCCGTCAAATGACTTTTCCAGCGTTTCCATTGACCTAAGGAATGAATATAGCTCCCTGCTAATATTGTTTCTGTTATATGCTGCGGCATATATTGATGTAGCCTCGGCATCAGCCCTTCCTCTTATTATTTCGGCTTCCCTGAATGCCTCAGACTGGATCTGGGCAAGGTCTCTCTCCTTTGCACCTTCAATCCTTCTGGCTTCACCTTCACCCTCGGACCTGAACTGGTCGGCTATCCTGTTCCTTTCACTTATCATCCTGTCAAAGACCCTCTCTCTGACTTCCTGTACATAATTCATTCTTTTGAAACGAAAATCGAGAATTCTTATGCCCAGATCAGCAGTCCTTTCATTTGCTTTTTTGAGGACAAGCGCTTCGATATCCGCTCTTCCCACCGATATTTCTTCGAGAATTTCAATATCTTCCAGGTAATCGTCATAAACTTCCGGTTCACGGTTGGTGGACCGCACCAGGTCAATTAATTCGTGACTGGCAATTGCATTACGTGTTTCCCCGTCAAGGATATCGTCTAGCCTTGATTGTCCTGACCTTTCATCCCTCAGCCTTATAAAGAACTGAAGGGGATCGGTTATTTCCCAGCGGGCATATGTATCCACATGCATAAATCTCTTATCCTGGGTGGGTATCTGGTTGGGATCTCCGTCCCACTTCAGGAACCTCTTGTCAAAGTACTGAACTTTATGTATAAAGGGTGTTTTGAAGTTCACCCCCGGTTCTATGCGGGGTCCGCCTACCGGTCGGCCGAATTGAGTAACAATAGCCTGCTGGGTCTCATCCAGTATAAAGACACTCTGGAACGCGGCTATCAGTGCCACTACGGATACAATTATAATTGCTGTATATTTTGTTTTCATATCTTATTGTTCTGTTTGCTGTTGAAGATTTGTTTGTTGTTGAAGATTTAACAGGGGGAGAATATTTGCTCCGTCTTCATCCATGATGATCTTGGTCCCTGTATTTGCCATTATCCTTTCCAGGGTTTCAAGGTAGATGCGTTTTCTGGTGACCTCGGGAGCCTTAATATATTCATTGTAAAATGCAGTAAAGCGATCTGCCTCACCTGTACCCCTGTTAACCCGGTTAAGAGCAAATCCTTCTGCCCGCTGAATGGTTTCCTCAGCTTCTCCCCTGGCCCGGGGTATTACCCTGTTATATTCAGATTCGGCTCGGTTTATAAGAGTTTCCCGTTCCTGCTGTGCTTCATTAACGGCGTTGAAAGATGCTTTGACAGATTCCGGGGGATTAACATCCTGCAGCACCACCTGGTCTATGCGAATCCCGTTTTCGTAATCATCGCACATTTGTTGCAGAAGAACTTCCACTGTGGTGGCCACTTCCTGCCGGCCTACCGTGAGCACCTCGTTTACGGTGCGGTCACCCACAATTTTTCGCATTGCTGCCTCAGACATATCATGAAGTGCATCTTCTGCATCCCTTACCCGGAAAAGGTATTGATATGAGTCTACTATGCGGTACTGGACTACCCACTCCACATCGGCAATGTTCAGGTCGCCGGTAAGCATCAGTGACTCATCGCCATATCCGGCTTTGGTGTATTGAGTTCTGGTACCAGCTTCCACGGTGCGGAATCCGAATTCCTGTTTTAACTGCCGTTGCACGGGAATTTTGTACATTTTTTCTATTCCGGCGGGAAGTATGAAATTTAATCCCGGATCCAGTACACGGTTAAATTTTCCCAGCTGAAGAACCACGCCTTCTTCCTCCGGACCTACCTGCTTGATTGAGGTGGCTGCTACTACCACCAGAATAACTAACAGCAGGATTTTCCTGATATTTTTTCTGGCCTTGTGCAGCAGGTCCTGCATTTGTTGATCTTGATTTTTCATGATTATAATAGATATTTTAATTGAACGGTTCTTATATAAATGCTAAAAACGATTAATGATTTAATAAACAGGCTGCAATGTAAATTACCTTTTGTATCCTGTAAAATTAATATTATTAATTACCATATGTTTATTCGAAGCCAGGGGTTGTAATACACAATATAACCTGCAAAAGGTATAGCCGGGTAAAATAAGTGTATATTTGTCAGAATGCCTAATTATTGATGATGGGTGTTAGTTTTTTACAATGGTAAGGACGGGAAGCCAGTCTCTGAATAAATTGATTTATTGAATATTATAACGAAGCAGAAATGAAAATATTGTTAATGCATGTTCTGTTAAATAAACGGCATTAGATTTTTCAAACTGAGTTTAAACAGTGTGAAAGGTTTGTGATTGAAAGAGGGGGCTTTATGTTTTGGTTTTTACAGTTGCGTTTGTATATCAGTAATAGTGACAGTTTTTTTTATAGTAAAAAAGTATTACTTTTACTTTCTGACGATAAATAAATTATCTAAAAACTTTTAATTCACTTACTTATGAGCTCAACAAATCCGCACAACCTTTTGTATGCAAGCTCAAAAAATCATTATTCCCGTTTGTTTTCAGGCGCAGTAATATTATTTTTTTTTATACTTCTTGCCGCATGTGCCAGCGATAATTCCCGGCAGGAGAGGGAAAAAGAGATTACTGTTAATATTTCTGATGAAGCATTCAGGGATCTTCTGGATGCCAAAAAGATCTTCTATGCACTTCCCTCACCCCTGGAAACGGCAATGCTGCTCAAATCTTCCGGTGCTGTTTATAATGAAGAATTGCTAAATCCTGTAGATAATATTTCCAGGTACCAGACAAATAGCAGTATGGCTGTCAATCTTGGTATTTACACAGCAAACCTTAGTTATGCCAGCCTTTTCGACCAGACACAAACCAGTTTGCATTATATGGATGCAGCAAAAGGTCTTGCAGATAATCTTGGAATCCTCGACGCCATAGATAACTACACTATGGAAAGACTTGAGGATAATCTTGGCAACCGTGATATTATAATTGATATTGTTTCTGAAACTTTCATGAACTCAAGTTCGTTTTTACAGGAGAATGACCGGGAGCCTGTCGCCGCTCTCATGTTTGCAGGAGGTTGGGTGGAAGGGCTTTACCTGGCACTCAACCTTGTTGATGAAGATAATCTTAAAGAAGATCCACTGGTAAAAAGGATTGTTGATAATAAATTATCACTTGAGCTAGTGATGCTTTTACTTGAAGAAAATAGTTATAACAGTGATGTTGCCGACCTTATCAATGAAATGAAGAAAATTGAAACCGTATTTCATAAGATTAAGATTGAATCTACTCCCATAGAAGTTATGGAAGCTCCCGATGATTCAGCAACCATTCTAAGGTCACAGTCTGTTTCAAATATCAATAAGGATATTTTTCGCCATTTAAAGTCAACCGTTACAGCCATCCGTAACAGCTTTGTTTCTTAAATATATCAAAAAAAATGAGACAATTTCTTTCTTTCCTTTTTCTTGCCACTGTTTTGATTGGACTGTCCGGAAAAGCAGAGGGACAGTGTAAGGGTTTTGCCCGGCGTATATGCAAACTTGATCTTGAGGGTTTTGTGCATGACGGCAATTATCATGCAGCAATTCTTACAGATGGAGAAGAGGCCGAGCTATACAAGACCTTTTATTCTGATCAGGACTACAGAATTGCTGTATGTGGATCGGAAGTTCTGGAAGATATTGAATTTAAAGTAATGGATATACAACGAAATATTCTGTACACTAATAAAAATAATGATTTTAAAGGTACCTGGGATTTCCGGCTGGAATCATCCCAGCAATTGATGATATCGGTTAAAGTTCTCTCCGGTAATCCGGGGCAGGAACCTGCAAGCGGCTGCGTTGCAATTTTGTTTGGTTTATCGGACAATTAGGGAACCCGGAGCAATCTTATCCTTCAGATATTTACCGGTATGTGATAAAGGGCAATTTACCAGATCTTCAGGTGTGCCTTCAAATACCAGATGTCCGCCTTTTTCTCCTCCTTCAGGCCCCAGATCTATTATCCAATCCGCTGTTTTTATAACTTCCGGATTATGCTCCACCACTATAAGGCTGTTTCCTCTTTCGATCAGGGACTGGAATGCATTGAGCAGTTTTTTTATATCATGGAAATGAAGTCCGGTTGTGGGTTCATCAAATATGAATAAAACAGCCTGTGAGATTTTCTCTTTTCCAAGAAACGAGGCAAGTTTAATCCTCTGGCTTTCACCACCACTAAGGGTGCTGGAGGATTGACCCAGTTTTACATAATCAAGCCCAACCTCATCCAGAGTAATGAGTTTTTCGACAATCTTCTTCTCATATCCATGATTAATTGCTCCGAAGAACTCAATGGCTTCCCTGATGGTTAGCTCAAGTATATCATATATATTTTTCCCCCTGTATCTTACTTCAAGAACATCTTCTTTAAAGCGTCTTCCTTTACAACTTTCGCAAACCAGATTTACGTCAGCCATGAATTGCATTTCCACTTTTATAACCCCCTCACCCTGGCATTCTTCACATCTTCCACCTTCAATATTAAAGGAGAAATGGCCGGGCTTGAAATTATTTATTTTTGCAGAGGCCTGAGTTGCATATAGCCTGCGTATCTCATCCCATGCTTTAATATAAGTAACAGGGTTGGACCTTGATGACCTCCCAATTGGATTCTGGTCGATCATTTCCACCCCCGAAAGCAGGTTAAGGTCCCCACCGAGGCAGCCAAACTTGCCGGTTTTCACTTCGATCTTATTAAAAAGCTTATGCATGGCCGGATTAAGGATGCTTTTCAACAGCGTGGATTTTCCGGAACCGCTAACCCCTGTCAGTACATTTAGTATATTAAGCGGAAACTTAACATTTATTCCCTTCAGGTTGTTTTCAGTTGCTCCTGTTATTTCAATATAGTTATTCCATTTTCGACGGGATGAGGGAACAGGAATGCTTTCCTTGCCGCTAAGATACTTTGATGTAAGGCTTATTCCCTGCTTTTTTAGTCCGTTGCGGTCGCCCTGGAAAACAATTTCCCCACCAAGCCTTCCTGCAAAAGGGCCGATATCAATAATGTTATCTGATGCCATGATTATATCTTCATCATGTTCAACCACAACAACAGTGTTGCCGGCATCTCTTAATTGGTGGAGTACTTTGATAAGCTGTTGTGTGTCCCTGGGATGCAGACCTATACTTGGTTCATCAAGTATATATAGTGATCCTACCAGATTACTGCCCAGGGTAGTGGCAAGTCTTATTCGCTGCGATTCACCCCCGGAAAGGGTGGAGGAGAGGCGGTTAAGGGTAAGGTACCCGAGCCCCACTTCCTGCAGGAAACCAATCCGGTTACGGATTTCCGTTATTATGCGGCTGGAAATTTCAAGTTGATGTTTGTCCAGCTGAATATCGTTAAAGAACCCGGAAAGGTTGCTTACAGGCATTTGAACCAGTTCACGGATTGATTTCCCGCCTACACGGACCCAGGACGCTTCTTTCCTGAGCCTGGTGCCATCACATTCATAACAAATAGTTCTGCCCCGGTATCTTGATAACATAACCCTGTACTGTATCTTATAGCTTTTTTTCTCAATATATTTGAAGAATTTGTTCAGTCCATGAAAGTAGCTGTTTCCTTTCCACAGGAGTTCCTGCATTTCCCTGCTCAGTTCGTAATAGGGTTTGTGGATCGGGAAACCGAAATTTGGCGCATTATAAATAAGTTTCTCTTTCCATTTTTTCATTTTATCTCCTCTCCAGCAGGCAATAGCATCATTGTATATGGACAAGCTTTTGTCCGGAATAACAAGATCCTCATCAATTCCTGTTATTTTTCCGTATCCTTCGCAAAGCGGACATGCCCCAAGCGGATTATTAAAACTGAACATATGTTCTGAAGGCTCATTGAATGTGATCCCGTCAAGTTCAAAACGATTTGAAAAAACGGCTTCCCGCTCCTTTTCCCCGTCCTTTATTTTAAGAGTGCACTCCCCGTTTCCTTCAAAAAAAGCATTTTCAACTGAATCGGCTATCCGCGACCTTGTGTCTCCGTCAAATGCTACCCTGAGACGGTCGGTAACTAAATGTAGCTCATCAATGGATTTAAGCTTTTCAGGATCATCAAGAATATCCTGTATCTTCTCAGCTCTGTTATTTGTATAAATTCTTGTTATCCCCTGCTGGAGACGGATTTTCAGGTTTTTCTCAAGCAGGTAAGCTTCGGGTTTGTTTATTGGTGCCAGGATAAGAACAGTTATACCTTCTTTCAGTGACAAAACATAGTTTACTACATCACTTACGCTGTGCTTACTTACCTCTTTACCGGATACAGGGGAGAATGTGGTACCTGCACGGGCAAAAAGTAATTTCAGATAGTCGTAAATTTCTGTTGAGGTTCCGACAGTCGACCTGGGATTATGGGTATTGGATTTTTGTTCTATGGCTATTGCGGGGGGTATGCCCTTAATAAAATCAACTTCAGGCTTGTTGATTTTTCCCAGAAATTGCCTGGCATAGGATGAAAGGCTTTCTACATAACGCCTCTGGCCTTCTGCATAAAGTGTATCAAAGGCAAGGGTGGATTTACCCGAACCGGAAATACCCGTTATCACTACTAACTGATCCCGGGGTATACCAAGGCTGATGTTTTTAAGGTTGTGGACCCTGGCTCCTTTGATGATAATCTGTTTTTTATTTCCTATACCATTTTCTGGCATAATTATTGTTTTACTTCAGGTGAATATATAAATGAAATACCAGATAAAACGATGAGTGGTTTAATTATAAGTTTAATCAAATCAGGATATTAAATGATGTTTTACCTGGTGTAAGATAACAGTTTTCTTTTAAATGTTTAATAATTTCAAAATTGGATTTTTTTTTCTTTCTTTGTAACATATATTATTAAATAAAATTGTTTAACCCTTAAAAGAAACTGTTATCGAGAAAATTTTACTCATATAGAAATCAAAAAAGGAGGTCGACGTGGAGGCAAAAAAATTGAGTGATCAGGAACTCATACAACAGTTTCTTACAGGTGACAAAGCAAGTATTGAGGCATTAATAAACCGGCACAGGACAAAGGTTTTTACCTATATAGTTCTGGTAGTTAAAAATAATCAACTTGCTGAAGATATTTTCCAGGACACATTTATAAAAGTTATCCGGTCTTTGATAGACGGCAAATATAAGGATAACGGCCGGTTTGTTTCCTGGGTGATAAGAATTGCACACAATCTGATTATTGACCATTTCAGAAAGGAAAAGCAGATGAATATGCTTTCCAATGATGATTATGAAGCAGATATTTTCAATTCCAAAAAGCTTTCTGATCAGAATGTTGAAGACATGATGATTAAAGACCAGATTACAAATGATGTTCGCCAGCTTATCGATGAATTACCTGATGAACAAAAGCAGGTGATACTTTTGCGGCATTATGGTGGTATGAGCTTTAAGGAAATTGCAGAACAAACTGATGTGAGTATAAATACAGCTCTTGGCAGGATGCGTTATGCACTTATTAACCTGCGGAAACTTATTGAGCAAAAGAACATTAGTCTTACAATGAGTTGATATACAGGGACGTATTGGAAAATTAACAATTTAACTAAAAAAGTTGGGTGAATTATAATACTAAATTCACCCAACTTTCGTTTTTTTAATGATTGTTAAAAGTTGTTAATTTGCCTATGAAAAAATGTTACCGATATTACTATTATGTAGAAGGACTGGTTCCTGATGATATTAATATGGAACTGGTAGATGTTGATTCATGTTTTCCCGATGAAAACAGTACCTACAGGGATATTGTTGCTTTGCTTGACAATCAGCAGTATGACATTAGGAAATCTGTTGTAAAAAAGCTTGTTAAATACGCGGCAGATCAGGTTAAGAACCTTTAGTTTTTTCAGATTAATCTGCTCTTTAACGGACCAGGCTCCTATTCAGGGTTGGAATTCAGGTTCGGAATAAGTGAATTTATCAGGTTAACTGTATGGCAGGCTACAACCCCCGCCGTTTCAGTCCGCAACCTGCTTTTACCCAGGCTAACGGGGATAAAATTTTTTTTCATTGCCAGTTTCAATTCCTCCTGGTCGAAATCACCTTCAGGCCCTATAAGAATTAGATTATCCAAGCCTTTTCCGCATAGCCTCCCTAAATGATTGCCGGATGGTTCGCTTCCCGTTGCAATGAATTTATTGCCGCTGAAGTCTTGATTTACAAGTTGCTCAAAACCGGTAAAGGTTTTTATTTCAGGCAACCACACTTTATGGGATTGCTTCATTGCAGATATTATTACCTTTCTCAGCCTCTCTTCTTTTATTATACGGCGTTCGGAATTTTTACACATTAAAGGGATAATGGAATCTATACCAATTTCTGTGGTTTTTTCAAGAAACCATTCAAAACGCTGGATATTTTTTGTTGGTGAAATGGCAATGTGCAAAAAATAATCTCTTTCCCGTGGCATAATTGTTTCTTTGGTTATCTGGACAACGAATGCGTTTTTATCGGGATTTATTATTTGAGCCTCACAAAGCTTACCTTTTCCATCAGTGAGGTGAATGATGTCATTAATCTTCATTCTCAGTACTTTGGAGCAGTGCAAAGCTTCGGCTTTATCGAGCGTCAAGATTTTTTCTCCGGTATGCTGATAGTAAAACAAATTCATTATTATTACTTTTGGATTGGAAGAACTCCTTCAGGAGCTTTTGATTCAATTCTTCAAAATTAAAATATTATTTTTTATGAGCATCAGGATAGGGTGTTTATCAGACACCCATGGATTTTTGGATGACAGGTTTCTTGATTTTTTTGCATCATGTGATGCGATCTGGCATGCCGGAGATATTGGCAGTGAAAATGTGGCCCTTGAGCTTGGCAGGTTGAAACCATTTAAGGCTGTTCACGGGAATATAGACGATCAGAATATACGTAATCAGTTTCCCGCTCATCAGCGGTTTGAAAGCAATGGTATTGATATATGGATAACCCATATAGGAGGTTATCCGGGCAAATATGATTCTGCTGTGAAGCCGGTGATTTTCGAGTCACCGCCAAAATTGTTTATATGCGGGCACTCGCATATTCTTAAAGTTGTAAATGACAGGAAACTGGGACTTTTACACATAAATCCCGGTGCGGCCGGTAGATCCGGAATGCACAAAGTGCAGACTGCTGTCCGTTTTATAATTAATAATGGTAAAGTGTCAGATTTGGAAATTATTGAACTTGAAAAAATAATCAGTTGATATTTTACGGCAAAAACCCTTTATGACTGAATATGACCTCTTTGTGTAAAAAAAATTCAGGATGATCCCTTCTCATGCGATATTGTGATGATATTGCAAATATCATCATGGACGATTCATTTCTTCAGTCTCTTTTTCATCCTGATCAAGGGTCCCTCCCCCGGGATTTTCAGCTTCATATTCCCTTAAATGCCGGCGGTATACATTAAAAAATTGTTCAGTCTTAGTATCAGTAGCCAGCATAAAGACATACCTGGTTTCCGATGAAGAAACTCTCTTTCTTCTGTGCCTGAGTGCCAGATCATCGATTATATTAACAAATTCCGGGTTTGAAGAATAGGATTGCATTACCCCCCTGGTATAACCAAAATAGTACCAGTTATCACCCAGTTCAATATAAAAGTCCAGATAGTCTCCCGACCTGCGTTTGGTAATTTCCAAATATCCTGTAAACATCCTGTTTATTTTTACACCGTTTATATATGCAACACCTATCTTCCCCCGGGAACGGTAAGAGCGGCTTTCCTTGTTCCATTTGAGATTGACATCAGACAGGACAAAAGTTTTTTGCAGCTCCCCGGGGAGCCTGGCTTGCCGTATTTCCCTTGCGGACCTGCTTAAATATTCTCCTGCTCTCTTCTGGCCCAATAATTCATTCAGTCCCTTTGTAAAATAGTATGCCGAGGAGTCCATTGGTTGGCCCTTCAGACTGTCTGCTTCTTGCGCAAGGATTGATATTGCGTCTTCGGAAAAGAAAAAGTCAAGGGTAACTGTTCCGTGTAAAATGGTTTCATTGACATTTATCCTGTTATATGCTGAACCAACTGCGTTTAATTCAAGTTGTCCCAACGTGACACCAAGTTCAAGGGGGCCCTCCCCTGAAAGAATACATTTATCCGGATTAAGCCGGAGCAGGTTGCCGGGTAATGACTGATCCCTTAATTTATCCTTTGCTGCAATCACATACTCCCCCGAATGTTGATCATATTTTATGTATCCATTTGCCTCTACTATAAGCTTATCTGCATAGTTCTTTCTTTCCGAGAAAAAAGCCGGATAAACATGTACGGAATCTGTAGCAATAAAGATTCCTGAATAGATCCTTTCCTGGCCCGGAGAAACAGGCTGGACAGGTACCTGAATCAATACATCCAACGGGTCTATCACATTTTCAAATGCCAGCCAGTTAGCAGAGAGCCCCTCACAGCGGTGAGATATCTTTGTTGCACCATTAAATTCAAGATGAGCTCTGGAAGAGAGCAGCTTTGTTACTCCCGTAAATGAAAATTGCGGATTCAGCATAAATTTATCTGTTTCATGGATTTCTCCGGAAGCAACAGTTTCAATATCCTCATTAACTGATATTTTGTCCAGATGAATTGTTTGAACATCATTCTTTTCATCCAGGTAATCATAATTGCCCGATCCCCTGAAATCATTTTTTCCATCAATTTGTACCGTGGCATTATAGATTTCATGAAAGAATTGTTTGTTATTAGCCTGTATAACAGCATCTTGAAGGGGGTGCATTTTCCCTTTCTCCCCGATTATAACTGTTTCATCAGATGGATAAACCAGTGCATCGGCAACCTGGATGTTTTTCACCTCCCTGGCCGTTAATAAGTTGGTACGGTATTCCAGTATGGCATATGGTGAGAAGAAAAAGAGTGAATCCTGTCCGGGCATTACAGAGATATACTTTGCTCCACTTAATCCTGTTTCCGGGTCAGACTTTTCCGAGCGGAACTCAAAATCCTGATTGTCCATGTCCCAGATGAAAGTTTCAGGATTGGCCATATATCTGTTTAAAGGAAGAGAAATCATTTCATCCTTGTCAACCACTGAAAATTTACCCTCACGGCCCTCCAGATCAATAAATGAGCTCACACCTGAAGCAATCAGGGACTGATCAGGCTTTTCCGGGTCATGAAGGATGAAATTGCTTAAATCGGAGTTGAATGACTCAGCACCAAACACATATTTCTTTGAGGAAATAACTGCCTGGTCCAGGTTAATATCTCCTGATCCTGTTAATCCTGCGGGTGTGATATTGAGTGAACCATCCAGTCCGGCCCTGTCATTAAAAACTGAAAAGTTATTATCGGTTTGTGATACCGTAATCAGATCTGAATATGGCAGCCATTGTATTACATTGTTTTTTGATTTTACAGCAGGGAACTCGTTGCCGCCCTTTTGCTTGTTTATGATGAATTCAGATGAAATTGTGTTCATGGAATCGGGAAAAAATAAAAAGTCTTCTGAATATATTTCGGATGTCAGGTATTCAAGTTTTCCTCCCCCTCTTAATCCTTTATTGCTCATTGTGATTTCGTGAAAGTATTTTCCTCTTTCATCATACACGGGAATGCCCGTTTCTTTAACCGGATGTTTTATTCCAAGTGAGTAATCTTCCTGTAAGATCAGGGTCTCCTCGAAATCCGGGAAAATACCTGCAGAAAAAAGTTTCCCGCTAAAACGCAGATCCTCATTTCTAAATGTGTTCAGGCTGTCAATTAGAAACGGGTACAATTCAAAATAAAAATCTTCAGATCTGTACACACCATTGTGTATATCCGGACTATCATAAAAAACATATGAATTTTCCCTGCTGTTGAATTTTGGATACTCAGGATAATCAACCCTGCTGGATTTATTATCGGGTTTGTCAACTGATAGTTCTCCCGTCACATTTTGTATTATGTTTTTAACATTTGTAAGCCTTGCCCTTCCCTGCAAATCAGTTTCATCGAGCCGGGCACGCAGACTTATAGAGTCTATATCCTGAAGGTTTATTCTGAAATCTGTATAATCAAATGCAAAATTATTTCCAAAAAAACTAAGATTTCCGGCATTTATAGTACCATTGAAGAAAAAGTTCCTGTTTTCTTTAAGGGTGACCTGTTCTTTCTCAGGAAAAATATTGACATTCTGGCTGTTACTTATATAAACTCTCGGAATACCGTTTATTTTAAGGTCAAATGTCTTCAGATCCAAAATAGCATTATCTAGCGGAGCTTCGGTTGTTGAAACAAAATTTATTATATCATAATCTATGCCTCTTATATTAGCCTGCAGATAATCATAAAGCCTTTGCCTTATTCGAATAACATCTGTATCTGTATCAAAAAAAATAAATCCATGGAGAGTGAGTTCAAGCAGTTGGCGCCTCACCCCGGGAAGTGGCCTGCGCAGGAACTTTGCATATGCTTCTGCAGGCAGCTCATCAGCATCATATTCATCGGAAAATCTCCTGAGAGATAGCAGGGGGTTAGTATTATCAATACCCTGAATGCTCCGGTACAGGTGGCTATTGAATAAGTTAAGGGATTCAAAGTTTGCGTTGCCTATAGAACTTGCACGTGGCATGGTAAGCCTTATTTCTGACTCATCAATTTTCCACAGAAGCCGGGCAAAACTCATGTCAACCTGGTGAAAATTATTGGCCCAGGGACTTTTGGAAATAACTTTCTGGTTCTGGTTAAGTGATAACTCCCTTGTATTATCCAAATAGTTAAGGTGCAAGTCAGGATGAAAAACAGAATTGTCCCCGAGATTAAAACTGATGCTTGTGCTTATGGAGCTTATGCCCTCCAAACTGAATAAAAAATGGCTTGATTCGGCTGTAAGCCACCTTTGTCCCTCGAAATAAAAAATAATTCTTGCATTTTGCCTGTCACTACCCGAGCCAATCAATTTTGCTCCCTGCATGCTTAAACCTCCTTCATAATCTATACTTCTGTAGATATCCCTTATGCTGTATTCCTGATTATCTGATGTAAACCGGGGATAATTGGCCTCGCTTGTTTTGCTGGTGCTCATCACCCTGTCCGTTAGTCTGCCCCTGAGGGGGGACTGGAAATAGCGGCTGAAATTGAATAAGGCTGAATCTGCAATATATTCCGATCCCCTGAGATCTATTGTGTAATCCCCCAGGATAGCATAAGCCTCTCCGGCTTCGAGTCCTGCACGTTCCCAGGTAACCGTGCCTTCTGTCCCTTTCCACGACATAGAAAAGGGACACATGACTCCCCCTGTCCGGAAAATGGTAAGCGTGTCAATATGATTAAAAGCATACAGGTCCAGATCATTAAAAACAATGCGAAGCGAATCTTCGTAAATGAAGAAAAAATTTTGTGTGCTTGCCTGCCAGGTCAGGGCACCTGATTTGTAAAGTATGTTGCGGGCAATGAGGCGGCTGGTGAAGATGATGAAATCGTTTATCCCTGACAGGGAAAGATCACGCTTTTCAAGTATGTCGTTGAATGATCTTTTCCATACGTTGTAATGCTGTCTTTCTTTATCGTTATCCAGGATACATATCAGCAACTCTGCATAATTGATAATATGTGGTACAGGCCTTGCATTAAGGGCAGTAAGAGCGTTGAATGATGTAATTATCTCCTGCATCTCATTGGAGTTGAACAATGATGAATTCCACAGTTCAATGAACTCTTCAACCCTGGCAGTATGGTTCTCGGTGAGGTTACTGCCCATGAAATTTCTCAGCTCTTCCGCAAAAAGTCCGGGCTCTTCAGAAAATTTATTTACGCGCTGACCATAGATGTTATGGTACGAAAATGTTAAGGAGAGTATTAAAAAAAAAAGTAGAAGTTTATGCATACAGTTGAATCTCTTTTGATTTTATCAAAACAAGCATCACCTGATCACCTTTATAGGTTTTGTATTTGAATTTAAGAGCTGACTCCCTGAAAATTTGAAATTCAATAAGTCTTTTCAGGAATTCTGGCTGCCCGGAAATGCAGGTTTTTTGTGTATTTTGATATTTGTGCAATTGCAGTTGAGGTTTTTAATAAATCACTTTGCTGATATTGAAAGATCACGGACTGGTAATTCCAATAAAAAAAAACGTCTCCGGAGTTCCCGGAGACGTTTTTTTTTATTTTGCGCGGAACTCCGGAATTACTTTTGGAGTTATACGCTTATTCATTGAAAAGGTTATCAAAATGAACGGGCAATTGCAAGGAAGTCCTTTGCATTTAATGCAGCTCCGCCAATCAATCCGCCGTCAACATCGCTGTTGGCAAAAATCTCACTGGCATTTGACGGCTTGCAGCTTCCTCCGTAAAGTATACTGGTGCTGGCGGCAATTTTATCGTCATACATCTCTTTTACCAGGTTCCTGATAAAATGATGCATCTCCTGTGCCTGCTCCGGAGATGCTGTTTTTCCGGTTCCTATTGCCCAAACCGGTTCATATGCGATAATTACTTTAGAGAAGTCACCTTCAGATAAACCGGCGAGCCCCATCTCTATCTGCTTCCTTACCACTTCAGTATATATTCCTTTTTCTCTCTCGTGAAGATTTTCTCCGCAGCAGAATATAGGAACAAGGTTATTTGCCAGGGCCACATTTACTTTTTTATTGAGTTCAGAATCAGACTCATTAAAAAACATTCTTCTCTCTGAATGTCCTATTATAACATATCCTGCTCCTGTGGATTCAATCATTTTTGCCGATACCTCTCCGGTAAAAGCACCTGATTCATCAGTTGCACAGTTCTGGGCAGAGAGACCGACAGAATCCGGCAATATTTCCTTAATCGCTGTAATATGTGTGAAGGGCGGTGCAATGATAAGTGACACATCTTCCGGTAATTCCTTTTCTCTGTTTTCTATAATCTCCTTAGCCAGTTCAATACCTTCTTTGACGGTGGTGTTCATTTTCCAGTTGCCTGCAACAATTTTTCTTCTCATGACATTAAATTTTTTCTATTGTTTTTGTTATGTAGTTTTGCGGGTACTAAGTTACGATTTTTTTTTCACGGACAAACACTGATCAGGTCATTGGTGATGTTTGTTTACTGCAGGCAGGATAAGTTTTATGACTGTTATAACTAGCAACAGTATAAGGATATAACCATATGTAATAAGATTGTTTTTTGATTTCTGCTGCATTTCCATTGAGTAAGATAAAAGATTCTCTTTTAGCTCATCTGTATGGGGTATGTTTCTGTAATGCCATTTATTAAGGATTGTTCCCTCTCTAATCAGAAGAAGTCCGGGATTACTCCTGATAATAGTTTTAAGCGTAATTTCATCGGAGTGATAAAAATCACAGTTAATACCTGTTCTTTCAATAAAATCATTGATCTGTGAGGCCGGGCTTGCAGTAAGGCATATAAATCCTATGTCCCTGCCAGCTGACCATTCGGCAAGCCGGTTTATTTCCGTTATGTTTCCGGCAGAGCTGTTGTCCAGGTCATATGCGATAAGAATAAATGTGTATCCGGTATCCTCAATAATATTACTGGTATAATCTGTTCCTTCCTCCACTGATTCAATATAGAAATTGGTTATTGGCGGTTCATAACCCCTGCTGACAAGCGTGCTTCCGGTTCTCACCCAATCCCAGTCAGGGCCAGGAATGCTGTCAGCACCAAATGCTTTAACCTCACCATCTTTCTCATAATACAATGTTATCTCATATTCATCAGCAGGTGCATCAGGTGGAACACTCATATCTTCCTCAATAGAGGTGCCAATACTATATGGCCTGAAGTCGATAACAGGAAGATTCAGGTATGACCAAAAAATTATTCCCAGGATAATCAGTAAAAAGCCCGGTATTATCAACCACTCATAAAGGGATTTGCTAAAAAAGGGGCCGAATTTTTTACGGTAAACAAAAATATAAATAACAAATCCCGTTAATACAACATTTTTCCAGAAGGTTTGCCAGTTAGTGAGAATAACAGCGTCACCAAAACAACCACAGTCTGCCACGGGGTTGTTAAGTGCAATGAAAAATGTCAGAATAGTGAAAAAGGACATAAACAGCAGAACTGCCCATGATGCCAGAATCATGTGAACACCTCCAAGAAGTAAAATCCCTGTCAGCATTTCGGCAGAAGAGAGTGCAATTGAAAGCGGCATCGCCAGGGGATCAAGGAAATCCATGTTAAATGCCACGAAGTAGTCCGCCAGCTTGTAGGCTGAACCCAGGGGATCAATTCCTTTTACAAATCCTGAATATATAAAAGCAGAACCTGCAAGGATCCTTGAGATATGGACCGGAGATGGTATTTTTTTAACAGGCATTATAATGAGTATCTGATACTTTTTATTATTAATTATAAAAGTCTGATTATTATAAAAGTATGATTACTCAATGCAAATTGTGATTATTAAATTACTGGGGGATTAAATTTTCATCTTTTAACATACCCATTATCCTGTCGAATATTTTTTCGGGTTTCAGCATTCCCTCCTCTTCATTATAGCAGGAGATGATTCTTAAATTCTCTTCGTTTTTTGCCTGCTCAAGATATTCCTGCCTCACTTTTTTCTGGAAATTCAGGTCCGCCTCGTGAATATCCTGTTTTCCCTTCAGATAGTTGCGTTCATTACCCGAGCGGCTGTTGCCCAGTTTTTCCCTTGTGAATTCAAAAGGAACATCAAGAAATATACTAAGATCCGGCCGTGGAATTCCATAATTAAGATATTCAACGTTAAATATCCACTCCCTGAGAATTCTTTTCTGGCCGGCTGTATCCGTTTTAGCACACTGAAATGCAACATTTGACATCACATACCTGTCCGCCAGCAATAAATGACCATCCGAGAGCCATTTGACCATTTCGCTCTTTGCATTGTGTCTGTCGGCAGCATACATAAGGGCAACCAGGTAGGGGTTAACCTCATCAATTTCCCCGAGCTCTCCGCGCAAAAACCCGGAAATAAGATCGCCGAACAATCCTGAACCGGTACGCGGAAAATGAAGGTATTTATAGTTTATCCTGCTTTTATCAAGATGTTCGCGCAAAAGTTTGATTTGTGTAGATTTGCCTGATCCATCCAGGCCTTCTATGACCAAAAATGCCATTATTGAAAGTTTTTATTACAATACCCTTATTCCTTTTGTTGGTTTACGGACTATTCTTGATGCCTGAAGGATAACTGGTATTTTCTGCAAAAATGATAAAAAAATATGACAATGTTTTAAAGTTTTTTTCTGTATGAGACTGTCCGGGTCAAAACAATTTTGCCAAAATAGTGTACATATTTGTTAAGTGCTTTATCCTTTAGCCGGTTACCGTTTTTCAGGCCGGATTTTATGACGCTTAAAGTTAAATATCCATTCAAAGAAATTTAGATAATAATAAGTAGGTTTACATGATAATAAATTTCCGGATAATGGATGTTTTTAATAAAAAAATTACTATCAGCCTGCGGGGAGATCTTTATGATCTCTCTGAACCAAAAGTGATGGGTATTCTGAACTATACCCCCGATTCGTTTTATGATGGCGGCAAATATCATGATCCCGGAGCAGTAACCGACCGGATTGCAAAAATGACTTCCGATGGCGCCGATTTTATTGATATAGGTGCTGTATCCTCAAGGCCTGGCGCCGTGATGGTTTCAGAAGAGGATGAGATAAAAAGACTCTCCCGGGTCCTGAATGTTGCAAGGAAGAGGTTTCCTGACCTGCTTATCTCTGTGGATACCTGCAGGTCAAAAGTAGCAAATATGGTTGTAAAGGAATTTGGTGCAGATATGATCAACGATATCTCCTCCGGCAATCTGGATGAAAAGATGCTGGAAACCATAGCAGAGCTTCAGGTACCCTACATTGCCATGCATATGCAGGGTACACCTCCTACTATGCAGAAGGATCCGTGTTATGACGATGTTGTGGATGATATTATAAGATATTTTGCTCAAAGAACAAGGTTAATGCGCTACCTTGGTATTAAAGATATAATTATAGATCCGGGATTCGGATTTGGAAAAACCCTGGAGCATAATTATACTCTTGCAGCCAGGCTGGAAGAGCTGGAGATGCTGGACTTTCCCCTTCTTGTCGGATTTTCAAGAAAATCCATGATCTGCAAAGCCCTGAGGGTTGGCCCCGACAAGGCTCTTGCAGGCACTGTTGCCCTCAATACCGTCGCTCTTATGAAAGGGGCAAATATTCTGAGAGTTCATGATGTGAAAGAAGCCAGTGATACCATAAAGGTGGTTAAGCATGTAAAAGATTTATCGGCCAAAATGTCTTAAATTGCAGTTATTTCAATTTTGCGGTTTGAATCTTCTAAAAAAAGATAATTTTACATTATCGAACAACTTTTTTTTGATTTCATGATTAGTTTATTTATCAGCATAAGAATACTGGATATTTTTGATATACTATTGACTGCCCTGCTTTTTTACCAGGTTTACCGCCTGATAAAGGGCACCATTGCCATGAATATCTTTATCGGCATATTTGCAGTTTACCTTGTATGGCTTCTGGTAAGAGCTCTTAATATGCAACTGCTCGGTGCCATCCTGGGACAGTTCATCGGGGTGGGTGTAATAGCCCTTATCATTGTTTTTCAACAGGAGATCAGGCGTTTCCTTCTTTTAATTGGAACAAGGTATGTATCCAACCGCACATTTTCCATTGAGAAACTTTTCACTTCAGTCAGCGGAAGCCGTCCCAAAGTAAAAGTCAATTCACTGGTAAAAGCCATTAAAACCCTGGCTGAGAGCAAAACCGGGGCACTGGTGGTGATCGCCCGCAAATCGGAGCTGGAGAGCTATTCGGATACCGGTGATATCCTCGATGCAATAACCTCCAGCCGGCTTCTTTTGAGCATATTCTGCAGGGAAAGTCCACTGCATGATGGCGCTGTCATCGTTGTTGGCGATAAAATATATGCAGCCAGGTGTGTGCTGCCGGTATCTGAAAATCCTAACCTTTCACCTGAACATGGTATGAGGCACCGGGCCGCGCTGGGTATGGCCGAGCAAACTGATGCCGTTGTAGTTGTTGTTTCCGAGGAATCCGGAAGTATATCAATTGCCGATGAGGGGCACCTTACCTCCAACGTTACGCTGCGTTATGTTGCCGGTTATCTTGAAAGTGAATTTATTCGAGATCCCCATGTAAGTGAATTCACCTGACCGGTGCTTTAATTTACCATTATTATATCATCTGAGCGGACTGGTCTTTATGGATCAGATTCACCGGGCGTTTCAGTTACTTTTTCTTTTAAAAAGGAAGTTTGCCTTTGACTCCTGGTTTCTTGCCAGTCTTTCGATATTCTTCTGATGGGTGAAAAGCAGCAAAACAAAAACTATAAGTGAAAAAATAACCAGAGAAGATGTGGTGGTATTGAATACAACAATAAGCAGGATGGGAAATGAAAGTCCGGCTATCATAGAACTGAGGGATACATATTTAGTGATAATAAGTGTAATTAAAAAAACACCTATGCAAATCAGCATGGATATCGGGTCAATTGCAAGAATAACCCCGATAAGAGTGGCAACTCCCTTACCTCCCCTGAAATTTGCAAAGACAGGGAATATGTGGCCAATAATGACCGCGAGCCCGAGTAACAACTGGAAATTAATATATTCTCCTGTGGAGGGTATATAATAAAAGGTAAGGTAGATCATTTTAACAGCAAGGAAGCCCTTCAGTATATCCAGCAAGAGGACAGGAATTCCTGCCTTGTACCCCAGCACACGAATGGTATTTGTACTGCCTGAATTATTGCTTCCGTGATTGCGCACATCGGTATTGAAAAAAAATTTCCCAATCCATACAGCATTGGGAATTGATCCAAGCAAATATGCGAATAATAATATTACTGCATTCCATAACCAGGGCATAATATTTACAATTTAAGTTATTCAGTGTCTGCTAAAAATTTCCGGATTATGCTTTTTAGCTGTTGTCCGTAAATGCTCGCAAATTTTTTCAACTATTTTGTTATAAAGCTAAAAAGCGCCTTAACGGCAATCATATTTACAGGACATCCGTTTTATATAGAGACCCCATTTAAATAATGCATATTTTATACTAAATATACTGCAAAGTTCTGTAAATACTTTTACTTTTCCAAAAACTGCTATTTTAAAGTATCTGCCGGGCTTAATAAACGAATTGAAAACCATATAATTGCAGTCGACAGTAATTTAAATTATTATTGCTTTAATACCTGATGCACTGCATTTGCGAAACCGCTTTCATTATTGGATTTGCATGGACTGTAGATATTTCTTATTGTTAATGGTGCATTTGCCATGGCAAAGGGATATTTTACGAAATTTAACAGATCCAGGTCATTGTAATCATTTCCTGTCCCGACCGTTGCTTCAGGGTCTATGTCAAGCCTGACGCAAAGCCATTCAACTGTATGGCCTTTTGAAACATCCGAAGGGAAGATCTCTATCCACATACTTTTACCATCAATGGGGGATGTTGTTCTTATTAGCCTAAGAGAGCTTAGTTTGTCTCTTAAATCTTCCAGCACGGTCATATCTTCCGGCACTATAGCAAGTAGCTGGCTGGCATGCCTGTAATTTGGAGGGTTAAGGTTCAGGGGAACTGCAAAATCCCGGTAAAGCTCTATTCTTTTTATAAAATCACTGCTGCCGCATTTAGAGTCAAAATAGAGGAAGCCATGGTTATCGGGAACAAGGTCATGGACCATAAAACTCATCTGTTTCTCAATCAAAGTGTCAATTGCCAGAGCTACCTCTTTTTCATTTAGATGTGCTGCATATATCAACTCGCCGGTCTGCCAGTCAATTGCCCCGGCACCGGTGGAAAAAATCAGATAATCTAAAGGAATATCATCCGGAAGAACCTTTTTTGCACTGAAAAGATTCCTGCCTGTTGCAATCACCCTGCAGATATTTTTTTCTCCCAGCCAGCGGAGTGTGTCAATATTCTTTTTGCTTATTTTCCGCTCATCATCCAGTAAAGTCCCGTCAAGATCGGTAATAACCATTTTGATTTCTGGGCCCATAAATAAACCGGTTTTTGTATAAATTAAATTCCGTTTGAATTTATTTGAATAAATCACCGTTTGCAATAACGGGACTCATAAATTAACCCTTATAAAATTTTATTATTGCTGAAGCAACCTTTTCCGTTTCAATAAGGAAGCCGTCATGACCATAAAGAGACTCTATTCCGGCAAATGTTGCTCCCGGTATGTGCTTTGTAAGATAAAGCTGTTCCTGAACCGGGAAAAGATAATCGCCTGGTATTCCTATTACCAGTGTCCTGGTGCTTATTGAGCCCAGAACGCTCTCAATGCTCCCTCTCTTGCGGCCTATATTGTGGGAGTCCAGAGCATTAAGCAGTCTTACGTAGGAATAGGCATTAAAACGTTTCACCAGCTTTTCCCCCTGGTAATTCTGGTAACTCATTGCTTTGAATTCGGATGTTTTCTCATTATCTTCATCTGACTGAGTTTCCAGGTAAGTCTGGTAATTACGGTAGCTGAGAAGTGCAATAGATCGTGCAGCCTTAAGGCCTTTCAGTCCGGCATGTGGACTGTTTTCCTGCCAGCTCTCATCGGCTTCTATGGCAAGGCGCTGAGACTGGCTGAATGCAATGCTCCAGGGGGAAGCCTTGGCATGATTGGCAATGCATATGAGGTGGGTGTGAAGTCCGGGATTCATGATTGCCCATTCAAGGGCCTGATGGCCTCCGGTTGATCCTCCGATTACAGTATTTATCTTTTTTATTCCCAGGTGTTTTCTTAATATTTCATGTGCATTTACCATATCACGGATTGAAATCTCCGGAAAGGTATGATACCAGGGCATACCGGTCAGGGGATTAATACTGAGTGGACCCGTGGAGCCGTAACATGAACCGGTTTTATTGGCGCAGACTATGAAGAAATCGTCGGGATTGTAGAGACAGTTTTCTCCAAAAAGTCCCTTCCACCACTCAAATACATCTGAATTAGCTGTAAATGCATGGCACACCCATATGACATTGTTTTTGCAGGGATCATATTTGCCATAAGTATGGTAGGCAATTTCCAGTCCGGGTAGATATTCTCCCGATTCAAGAGGAAATCTTTCTTTATGGTGGTATATATGAAAATCTTGAGGCAGCATTTTTTAATATTCAAAAATAATGTAAAGATTTTTAAAACAAATGAACATTTTTTTTTTTATCAGCCAGGGCCGGTTTTTTGATAAAAAAAAACATCTACATTTGTGTAAAGATAATGGGCAAACTTTTTTTGTATTCACCACATATCGGGCCACGCCTCGAA
This sequence comes from Bacteroidales bacterium, assembly GCA_007132225.1. Classification (GTDB taxonomy): domain Bacteria; phylum Bacteroidota; class Bacteroidia; order Bacteroidales; family PUMT01; genus PXAP01. Next base: position 60,372 of record SLPB01000026.1, read on the forward strand.
TATTCAGCAACACAGGTTATATGCGGTATTATTGGACTTGAACTCCATTTTACCTGCGATCTGCACCAGGCCCGGTCAGCTTCTGTTCCTGTTATTAATTATTCAGGACATGAAATTAACGGTTCCCTCAGAATTTTACCACATGGACTGCTTGATGAAAAGGGAATAAGCAGCAAGAGTATTGATATCAAAATAAGGGATGGGCTTCCTGTTTTTTTTGTGACATGCGACGGAGCGGATATTTGCTTTGATCTTTTTTCTGCATCATTCTATATGTTGAGTCGTTACGAAGAATATCTGCCCTTCAGAAAGGATACTCACGGACGCTTCCCAGTCTCTGAAAGCATTGCATATAAATATTCACTTACTGAAGAACCTCTTGTTGAACTGTGGGCCCTGAAATTAAAAGAAAACCTGATTAAGAAATATCCCCTTATGAAATTCCCCAACAGGGAGTTCTCTTATTTACCAACAATTGATATTGATGTTCCATGGGCATATCGCAACAGAAGTTTCTGGCGTACAACAGGCGGATTTGCAAGATCACTGATCAGGGGGGAAATGAAAGACCTGGTTTCCCGTTACCGGGTCCTGTTCAGGGGGCACCGTGATCATTATGATACATTTGAATTGATAGATAGGATCCATAATGAATATGGACTTTCAGCCTGTTTTTTTTTATCTGCGGGAACATACGGAAAATTTGACAAATCCATCCCGCCGGGTCATCCCGGTTACAGCGGACTGATCCGCAGGATTGCCTGCAGAAGTAATTGGGGCATACATCCGTCATACCTGTCCTTTAACTATCCTGCAATGCTTTGCAAAGAGATAAATGAGCTGACTGCAATAACAGGTCTCAGACCTTTGCGAAGCAGGCAGCATTATCTTCGTCTTAGTTTTCCCGGCACATACCGTATGCTGATTGAAAAAGGGATTCAGGAGGATTATACTCTTGGTTGGGCAGAATTACCCGGTTTTCGTGCCGGCACTTCGACACCCTTTAAGTTCTATGATATTGAAAAGGAAGAAACCTCATCTCTTACCATATATCCTTTACATATAATGGATGGAAGCCTTAAGGACTACCTGCAGCTTCAGCCTGATGATGCTGCAGATCATGCATTAAGGATTATTAATAAGATAAAATATGTCAGGGGTACACTGGTAACACTTTGGCATAATGAATCTTTCTCCGAAGAAGGAAGATGGAAAAACTGGAAAAATGTTTACCTTGAAATTGTAAAGTCCGCAATGTCATGAAAGAGAGAATAAATTGCCTGCCCAACAGTCTGATCGATAAAAAGAGATGGGATAGCTGTATCAAAGCCGCATGCAACCGGCGCATTTATGGCATGTCTTTTTTTCTTGATATTTTTTCTCCCCGGTGGCAGGCAATTGTTCTTGATGATGGTAATGCCGTTATGCCTGTTACATGGAACAGTAAGTTTGGAATTTCCTATGTCTGTCAGCCTGTTTTTGTTCAGCAACTTGGATGTTTCATTCTCGACAACTCTTACTCAGGAGTGATTCCATTTTTCATTGACAAGTTATCATCCTCTTTCAGGTTTATTGATATTTCGATGAATGAGATGAATGAGATAAATGAGATGAATATTGGTAATTATCAGATTTTTAAAATGAATAATTACCTGCTCAGGCTTAATAAACCTTATGATATATTGATAAATAACTATAATACCAACACAAGAAGAAACATAAAAAAAGCAAATAAGAGGGGACTGGTACTGATAAATCAATATCAGCCTTCTGAAGTAGTGAAATTATTCAGGTTTAATAGCGGGAAAGCTTATCCCGGTATACGCAGTATAAATTATGACAGGTTACTTTTGCTGATAAAGAGAGGCCTTGCAGAAGGCATGGTTCATATAAGGGCCGCTCGGGCAATTAATGGAAATATAATTGCTGCAGCCTGCTTCCTGGAGGATTTTGACCGTTATATATTTTATTTTTCAGCCAATAGTGATGAGGGCAGGAGGCAGGGGGCAATGTTCTTTATTATAGACAGCTTTATAAAGCAGTATGCTGACAATGATAAATTTCTTGATTTTAACGGATCCGTGAATCCGGACCTGGCCAGGTTTTACAAAGGTTTTGGTGCTGAAACCGCCTGTTATCAGAGACTGAAGATCAACAGGCTGCATTTTCCCCTGAATTTTTTCAAGTAAGGATTCTACCCGGGCATTTTGAGTCTGATCAAAATGAACAATATGGATCACACAGGACAGATGCTGTTTAATCCATCAGGGCTGTGAAGTCAATTTCAGATGTGTGATCCACCTCGGTAGTTTTTCCCTTTTCACACTTCAAGGTACGTGCCGGGAATTTTTTCAGCAGGGTGTAATTGTGTGTTGCCATAATAACAGCCCGTCCGCTGTTACTTATTTCAAGGAGCAGCTCAAGAATATCTTCAGACGTTTCAGGGTCAAGGTTTCCCGTAGGCTCATCTGCAAGAATGATATCAGGGTTGTTGAGCAATGCCCTTGCTATAACAACTCTTTGCTGCTCTCCGCCTGAAATCTGATGAGGCATTTTGTATCCTTTGTAATTCAGGTCCACTCTTTCCAGCACCTCTACAATCCGCTCATTAATATCCTTTTTGTTTTTCCAGCCTGTTGCCCGAAGAACGAATGCAAGATTATCATATATGTTGCGGTCACTGAGAAGCTGAAAGTCCTGGAAGACTATTCCCATCTTCCTTCTGAGGAAAGGAATCTGTTTTTTTTTAATTGTTTCAAGATTGTAACCGGCTACCATTACATTGCCGGACTTAAGGGGGAGCTCAGCATTAATTGTTTTAATTATGCTTGTTTTTCCACTTCCAACCCTTCCAATAATATAAACAAATTCTCCTTTACTTACATTAAAAGTAACATCTGAAAGAATAAGATTGTCCCCCTGGAAAATATTTACTTTGTTTATATCTATAATTATGTCAAGTGACATATGAATTTAATTTGTAACTGTAATAATATAGAGTTGCAGGTTAATATTGAAACCCGGAAAAAAACTGTCCGGAATATTTTCACTTTTATATTGAATCATATTCAATATTTTATTATAAGGTAAACCGGTTTTTATAAACCGTGAGTGCAAAATAACTAATTTTTTTGGGAGGAATAACAGAATAAACAGTTAAAATATCAGTTAATGTTAATTAAATGATCTTTAAAAATTGGATTAAAATCATTTTATATAGTTATTTTTGGCTTCATAATAAAATTAATTAGTTCTATAATAATGACAAGGATTGCAGGATTATATTTGTTTTTGGCTCTCTTTTTCCTTTTCTTCCTCCAACCCGTTAGCGGACAGAAATCATTGATTTACGATAATGATGATTTGTCCTATATGAGGGCAATGGACCTTTTCAATAAGGAGAAGTACGGGGCTGCACAAAAACATTTTCAAAAAGCTATTGAGCAGTATGAAGAATCAAACACATTATTAAAGGCGAATGCCCAGTATTATTCGGCATTGTGTGCGTTTAAGCTTTTTAATAATGATGCGGAATACCAGTTGATACAGTTTATCAGTGATAACCCTGAGAGTATCTACCGCAATGATGCCCACTTTAACCTTGGGCTTCTTTATTACCGGAACAGGAACTTCCGGAAATCCAGTGAATGGCTTGAGGCTACCAGGCATGAATATTTGAAGGAAGAGTTGCGCGATGAATATTTTTTCAAGCTTGGTTATAGTTATTTCATGAGAAATGAATACGAAAAGGCTTCCCGGGCATTCTTTGTTATTATGAACGGAGAGACCTCTTATGCAGGCCCTGCAACATATTATTATTCTCATATTGCTTATGCGGCTGAAAACCTGGCAACCGCTCTGCCCGGGTTCTTAAGCTTACAGGATGATGAATCCTTTTCAGGTCTTGTGCCTTATTACATTATCCAGATCTACTATAAGCAAAGAAGATATGAAGACGTTATATCCACCGGACCCGATCTTCTTGAGGTTGCTGTTTCAAGACGGGTGCCTGAAATTGCCAGATTAATTGCTGAGTCTCACTACCGCCGGAGGCAATACCAGGAATCTGTGAAATATATGGAGCTATATATGGACCGTTCCCCGAGTATTTCTGCGGAAGACAGGTATCAGCTGGGTTACTCTTATTATCAAACCGGTCGTTATGAGGAAGCTGCAGCCATGTTCGAACGGGCATTGGGAAACGACAGCGAGCTGAACCAGAATATTAATTACCACCTTGCTGATTGTTATATCAGGCTTAATGATAAGCACAAGGCAAGAATGGCTTTTTCAGATGCTGCCCGGTCAGATTATGATAAAACCATACAGGAAGATGCGCTGTATCATTATTCCCTTCTGACCTTTGAAATTGCTTATTCTCCCTTTAATGAGGCTATAAAAGGGTTTAACAGGTTTATCGAGTTGTTTCCCGAATCCAGGCGTATTGATGAGGTTTATAACTATATGGTGATGGCATATATGAACACCCGTAATTACCGTGAAGCCCTCGCCTCTATAGAAAAGATCAGTTTTCAGACAAATGATATAAAAAGAGCTTATCAACGGGTTGCCTATTTCAGGGGACTGGAGCTATACAGCAATCTTCGCTTTGAGGATGCTATAAGGGTTTTTGATGTATCACTTCAGAATGCCCAGTTCAATCCTGAAATTGCAGCCCAGACTTATTACTGGAAAGGGGAAGCTCTGTACAGGCTGAGCAGGTATGATGAAGCTATACGGAACTTTAACCGGTTTCTTCTTTCTCCCGGTGCATTTGAACTGGAGGAGTATAAAACTTCTCACTACAATATGGGCTATTCATATTTCAAGAAAAAGGACTATTCAAACGCCATTTCCTGGTTCAGACGATACCTGAATGTTATCAATAATTCCAGGACAATAATGGCAGGGGATGCATCTAACAGAATCGGTGACTCATATTTTATTATGTCTCAATATGAAAATGCAATAGAATATTATGACAGGTCCATATTGAATGGCATGGCAAATAAGGATTATGCCCTTTTCCAAAAAGCTTCTGCTATGGGGCTTTTAAATAAACAAAGAGAAAAAATACGGGTTCTCGGGCAACTCATAGCAGAGCACCCCAATTCATCTCACTTGCTGGACGCTTTGTTTGAAATGGGTAATTCATATATGAGTATTAATTCTCCGGAATCTGCTATTCCGTATTATAAGAAACTGGTGGATGATTATCCTACAAGCAGCCATGTTAGTTCAGCTTTGCTTCAGCTTGGTTTGATAGATTATAACAGGAACCGGAATGAAGATGCGATTAACTATTATAAGCAGGTTGCCGAAAATTTTCCGGGAACACCTGAATCACGATCCGCACTGGCCGGTCTTCGTAATATCTATCTTGACCTGAATAATGTAGATGCATTTGTTGCCTATACACAGACACTGGGTGACTATGCAAGGGTCACCATTTCGGAGCAGGACTCACTTACATATATAGCTGCAGAAAATTTGTATATGGCAAATGATTGCAGAAAGGCAATTGATAATTTTGCCAGGTATATAGAAAAATTCAGAAGCGGTAGTTTTATTTTAAATGCTCATTTTTATAAAGCAGATTGCCATCACAGGTTAAATGAATATGAAAAGGCTCTTGAGTCCTATGAGTTTGTTATTGGTATGTTCAGGAACACCTTTACAGAGCAGGCACTTGTCGCTGCCTCATCCATAAATTTTGAACTTGGCAACTACCGGGATGCCCTTAACAACTTTGAACAGCTGGAGCGGATGGCAGAATTAAGCACCAACCTGCTGGAAGCCCGTAAGGGTCAGATGAGATGTAATGCAATCCTGGAAAATCACAGGGGAACTATTGATGCCTCAAGAATGGTGCTCTCAACTGAGAATCTGCCCGGAGAACTGAAACGTGAAGCACACTTTAATATGGGGAAGGCATACATGGCGATGGATCAGCTTGATAATGCAATGAATGAATTCAGAGTTGTTTCCCAGGAAGTTACCAGCCGTGAAGGTGCAGAATCCAAGTACAGGATAGCCGAGATTTATTTCCTTAAGGGGCAAAATGAAGAATCAGAACAGGAAGTATATGATCTGGTTGCCATGAACACACCGCATCAGTATTGGATGGCCCGTTCATTTATACTTCTTGCGGACATCTATATCAGGCTCGGCGATGATTTTCAGGCAAGACATACTCTTCAGAGTATCATAGATAATTATGATGTTCCCGACGATGGTATATTATCCGAGGCACGCAGCCGAATCAGGAATATAGGGGCATCGGAAGATTTAAGGGGTGAGCCGGATGGAGACACACTGGAGATAAGGTTAAGAAGTCAATAAAGAAAATAATTAATTAGCGTCAAAATGATATATTTTAATTATATGGTAAAGTATGTACGGCAAATAATCGTGGCCGGGACATTGTGTTTTATTACCTCCCCCGTTTTATTTGCACAGGATGATATTGGCAAGGAGGTTTTTGTCATCAGGACCTTTGAACCATCAGTTGCTGATGCTTCAAAGATTAATTTATTACCATCCATTACCGACACTATAAGTGTTTCTCCTGATTTTAGCTATAATATCCTGCCTGTACCTATCTCTATGGATTTTGAGGTTGAACCGATAACTCCTGCCCGAATGTCGGCTGAAACTGTCTCAAAGCTTTATGGCAGCTACATCAAGCTTGGACTTGGCAGCTATACCAGTCCCATGGGGGAGTTAAGCATCAATAATTTGCGTCATAATGAATATAGCGGCGGGATCTTTTTAAAACATCACTCTTCACATGGAGAAATAAAACTTGATAACAGCAGGACTGCATTTTCCCAGTTTTCTGACAATACCATGAATTTTTACGGAAAACGTATGGGCAGGAATAATGTATTATCTGGTAAAATGGGACTCCAGTCAAACGGCTTTCACTATTATGGCTATGATACAAGTATTGACACCATTCCCGCAAAAGATGACATAGAACAACGATTCATGCATGCAAATGCAGGGTTTCAGTTTAAATCCAGCCATCCCGATTCCATCCATATGAATTATGATCTGAATCTTAATTATGATTATTTTCAGGACAGACGTGATGTCGGTGAGCATGGACTGACCTTCCGGTCAAGTTTCAGTAAATTTATCCGGACCCAGGTTGTAGGGGCCCATTTTGATGTGGATTACTATGATAACACCCTTATTGCCGACACCTCAAACCTGGTGTTGAAACTGAGCCCCTGGTTTAATAAGGCTGATGAGGAATGGGAAGTTTTTGCCGGGTTTCACGCATATTATGATCAGTTCGGGAGCGAGTCGAAAGTATACTTTCACCCCCGGGCAAGCCTTCAGTTCAGTATTATACAGGATTATGTCATTCCTTATGTAGGTATCGACGGGAGATTGAATGTGAATAACTACCGGACCGTGGCACTGGATAATAATTTCATTGTTCCTGGATTAATGGTTGAAAACTCCAACCGGTCTATGGATTTTTATTCCGGTATTAAAGGTAATTTCACCCGTGATATTTCATTTAATTTTAAAGTTTCCTACGCGGTTATTGATGGTATGCATTTTTATGTAACCGACAGCAGTCCGGGAAGTATTGGAAACCAGTTTTCAGTTGTTTATGATGACGTGGAATTGCTTAATTATTCAGGTGAAGTTGGAGCTGATATTTCCAACAGGTTTAATTTGCTTGCCAGGGTTAATTACTATGATTACAGTATGCAGCTGCAGGAACACCCCTGGCACAAACCTGCTCTTGACATGAGGTTTTCAGCAAATTATAATCTGGGCGATAAGATACTTTTAAATGCGGATGTTTTCCATAAGGGCAGCCGTTATGCCAGATCCATTAATGAAGGTGCAGAACCTTATGAACTGGAAGGCATTACAGATTTCAACCTTGGAATTGAATACCGGTACAGCAAAATCCTCTCCGGGTTTCTAAGATTGAATAATATAAGCAATGCAAGATACTACAAATGGAATAATTATCCGCAACAGGGGTTTTCAGTAATGGCTGGATTCACCTACTCTCTCTAAGGTATTGCTATAATGTAACATATCCTGTTTGTTAATTGTTGAAAAAACAGGTCGCGGCAGGAGTGAAAAACTCACCGGGAAGTTTTATTTTTAGTATATTTGAAGTAATTATAAAACAGTTTTAAATGTAATTTGATTAACCTAATTTGTGCAGATGCAATCTGAAGAAAAAAACAACAGAGAATATTTAGCTGACAGTATACAGGTTCTGGAAGGGCTTGAAGCAGTACGTAAACGTCCTGCTATGTTTATTGGTGATGTAGGTATAAAAGGCCTGCATCACCTTGTTTATGAGGTGATTGACAACTCCATTGATGAAGCCATGGTGGGTTATTGCAGGAATATTGATCTTGTAATAAATGAGGATGGGTCAATAACTGTTACGGATGACGGGCGGGGCATACCTGTTGATTTTCATGAAAAGGAGCAAAAGTCCGCTCTTGAAGTAGTAATGACCGTTTTGCATGCAGGGGGTAAATTTGATAAAGAGTCCTATAAAGTTTCAGGCGGGTTGCATGGAGTAGGAGTTTCCTGCGTTAATGCTCTCTCATCCAAATTGGTTGTTGAGGTACACCGTAAGGGCAAAGTCTATGAGCAGGAATATTCGAAAGGAATACCTTTGTCCGAGGTAGTCGAAAAGGGTCAGACGGATAAAACCGGAACCATCGTAACATTTTATCCTGACAATGAGGTTTTTGCAACAACCGAATTCCATTTTGATATCCTTTCATCCAGATTGAGGGAACTTGCTTTTTTAAATAAAGGTATACGCCTGAACATTACCGATAAAAGGGATGTGGAGGAGAATGGAAATGACGATGCAAGCACAGGTACCCCCTCTTTTCGCCATGAATCCTATTATTCTGACGAAGGACTTAAAGAATTTGTTAAGTTTCTTGATGTTACAAGGGAAAGTATAATTGATGATGTTATCTATATAGAAACCGAAAAAAATGAAATTCCTGTTGAGATTGCACTGCAATACAATACATCGTTTTCGGAAAATGTACATTCTTATGTCAACAACATAAATACAATTGAAGGCGGTACTCATCTTGCCGGGTTCAGAAGGGGACTGACCCGTACCCTGAAGAATTATGCCGAAAAATCCGGTATGCTTAGTAAACTAAAGTTTGATATCAGCGGTGATGATTTTCGTGAGGGACTAACTGCAATTTTATCCATAAAAGTTCAGGAACCTCAATTTGAGGGGCAGACAAAAACAAAGCTTGGTAATTCTGAAGTTATGGGGGCCGTTGATCAAGCTGTTAGTGTAGTGCTTTCAAATTACCTGGAAGAAAATCCCAAAGATGCCAAGAGTATAGTGCAAAAGGTGATTTTAGCTGCTACTGCTCGGCATGCAGCAAGAAAGGCACGGGAACTGGTCCAGCGCAAGAATGTGCTGTCCGGATCAGGACTGCCCGGCAAACTTGCAGATTGCTCTGAACGCGATCCGGCAGTTTGTGAAATATTTCTTGTGGAGGGAGATTCTGCAGGTGGTACAGCCAAACAGGGGAGAGACAGGAATTTTCAGGCCATACTTCCACTCCGGGGCAAGATCCTGAATGTTGAAAAGGCTATGCCGCATAAAATATTTGATAATGAAGAGATAAAGAATATTTTTACTGCCCTCGGTGTGAGTATTGGTACGGATGAAGATTCCAAACAGCTTAACCTTCAGAAATTAAGATACTTTAAGGTGGTTATTATGACTGATGCCGATGTGGACGGAAGTCACATATCCACACTGATTATGACCTTTTTCTTCAGGCATATGCTGGAACTGATACAGAATGGCCACCTCTACATTGCAACCCCGCCTCTTTATCTTATTAAAAAGGGAAAACAGGAGAGATACTGCTGGTCCGAGAATGAACGAAAGGAGGCTGTTAAGGAACTTGGTCATGGTTCTGAAAGCGGTATCCATCTTCAGCGATATAAAGGACTTGGTGAGATGAATGCAGAGCAGTTATGGGAAACTACCATGAATCCGGAAACAAGGAAACTGAGACAGGTGAATATTGAGAATGCTGCCGAGGCCGATCGTATATTTGCAATGCTTATGGGTGATGAGGTACCCCCCCGGAGGGAGTTTATTGAAAAACATGCTAAGTATGCAAATATTGATGTTTAGGGTTTGGCCCTGTCCGCATCAATTTTGATCTCATATGAATTTTTATTATTTGTCCGAATGACACTTTTGCCGGGCATTAATTATTAAAGTGAAATAATTCTGCCAGAAAGTTATTCTTGGCGGGATTTTTTCCTTATAATTTTTATTTTATTTTTGTAATATGTCCAAATACATTATTACAGTAATATTTTTTTTATTTTGCACAGATTCTTATAGCCGGCCATTATATAGTTTTAATGATACTGTTCCCCAATCAGCACAATTATTAAGCAGGTATATAATGCACAGGTCTGTCACCGGAAATGAAAGGTCGGCCGGCCTCTTCTTCTCCACGGTGGCAAGGCAGAAAGGCTTACATGTAGAGGTTCTGACTGATGAACCCGCAAGCTTTAACTTTACCGCTTCACTCTATCCTCTTGAAAGTAAGAAACCCAATATTATTTTATTGAATCATATTGATGTAGTTCCGGCCACTGAGGAAGTTGAGGATCTATATACATACCCCCCCTTTTCAGGTGCAATTGCCGATGGGAAGGTGTGGGGGAGGGGTGCAATTGATAATAAGGGGATGGGAGTGATGCAATTGCTTGCCCTCGGGGAGTTTATTGATTTAGCCTCCGGGGTTGATCTGCCATTCAATATCACCATGCTTTCAGTGTCAGGTGAAGAAACAGGCGGTTATACAGGCGCCAAAATTATTTCTGATAAATTTCTGGATTATCTTAATCCTGTCGCTGTATATGGGGAGGGAGGATCAGGGATTCCCGGCATTTTGGTCAGGCACCCTGACAGAAAGCTGTTCGGTGTTTCCGTAGCCTTTAAACGCAGCCTGTGGCTTGAACTGACTTTGAGAAATGTTACTTCGGGACATGGAGCTGTGCCTCCTGACAACTATGTTGTAAAGGATAAGATAATATCAATTAACCGGCTTGTTGAAAGTAACAGAAAGATTATGTTTTCCGAAACAACACGCAGAATGTTTTATGAACTGGGTGAAATGGAAGGAGGACTCAGAGGGCTTGCATTGAGGAATATGTGGTTATTCCGACCATTAGTTATCCCTGCCATGAAACGCGAAGAAATTGTTTATTCTTTGATTACCAATACGTTAACTGTAACTTCTGTTAATACTCCTAATGGTCCGCCTAACCAGATACCCCAGGAAATTTCGGCTGTACTGGATTGCCGTTTGCTGCCAGATACCACTACGGAAGATTTCCTTAAAGATATCAGGAAAACCCTTGATAATGAGAAGGTGAAAATAAGAGTTTTACATGAAAGGGAAAGAGTCTACCCGACAGAAATTGACCAGTATTATTATTATATGAAGGAGGCGCTGGAAAAAGTATATCCCGGGGCAGGCGTACTTCCCATTCTCGCTCCGGCTTCCAATGACAATAATTATTTCAGGCAGCACGGTATACCCGCTTACGGGATACTGCCTGTTTTTATTTCAGTTGATTTACTTGAAACGATTCATAATGTAGATGAAAGAATACCTGTAGATGCCCTTGAAAAGGGTGTTGCCACATATATAGAACTGATCAGGATTATTATAGACTCAAAATTTAATGACACTGCGATTAACCATAACTTTAAATGACATCACATGAGTGTATTGAGTTTTTCTGCAAAATTGGCTGCAAGCTTATATAAAAAGCGGATCAATTCCTGGAATGATAAGGCAAAAGATATGCAGGAGAGAATTTTCAGACAACTCCTGAAAAAAGGCAGAAAAACTTCATTCGGAAAGGACCACTCTTTTGGCAGGATCAACTCTTATCAGCAGTTTAAAGATAATGTGCCCGTACGGGATTATGAGGCATTAAGACACTATATAGGGCGTGCCAGGCTTGGAGAAAGTGATGTCTTGTGGCCTGGCAGACCGGTTTATTTTGCGATGACCTCAGGCACAACTTCGGGAGGTAAGCATATCCCGATAACAAAAGATTCCCTTCCAAATCACCTTCACTCCACCCGGCTTGCCCTGCTCAATTACATAGATGTTACCGGCAATACCGGTTTCCTTGATGGTAAATATATATTTCTTTCAGGGAGTCCGGAGCTGGGTGATGAGAACGGTATTTACTCCGGCCGTTTATCAGGTATCGTGAACCATCATGTTCCCGGTTATCTTAAGCGCAACCAGCTTCCCTCATGGGAAACTAACTGTATCAGGGACTGGCAGAAAAAACTTGATGCCATAGTGGAAGAAACCATTGATCAGAATATGAGCCTGATAAGTGGTATTCCCCCATGGGTGGAAATGTATTTTGAACGACTTTTAGAGCATTCTGAAAAGTCCGCTATACTTGATATATTCCCGAAATTCAGCATTTTTATATATGGCGGGGTGAATTTTAAACCTTATGAACAGAAATTCAGAAATTTAATAGGAGGCGAAATTGATACCCTTGAGTTGTTTCCTGCATCTGAAGGATTTTTTGCTTTCCAGGATATATTTCCCGGAGAGGGACTTCTTCTGATACCCGACTCGGGAATATTTTATGAGTTTATTCCTCTTGGTGAATTTCATGAAGGAAGCAGGGAAAGAATACCTCTTGCTGATGTAAAAACAGATGTGAACTATGTGATGATTTTAAATTCGAATGCCGGTCTGTGGGCATATAATATAGGAGATACCGTTAGGTTCACATCCACAGATCCATACCGGCTGGTTGTTACCGGTCGGGTGAGCCAGTATCTTTCTGCTTTCGGCGAACATGTGATCGCAGAAGAAATTGAAGCTTCGCTGGAAGAAGCATGCCGGAAAACAGGAGCCAGGATAAATGAATTCACCATTGCTCCGCTTGTTGATAACCCGGATGGCAAATCGTGTCATGAATGGTTTATAGAATTTACTGCTGCTCCCCATTCCCTTGAAGAGTTAAGACAGGAGTTGGACATGCAGTTGCGCAAAAGAAATCATTATTACGATGACCTTGTGGGAGGAAATATTATCCAGCCACTTATAATAAAGGTAATGCCCGAAAACAGTTTTTCAAGGTATATGAAGTCCATTGGCAAGCTCGGAGGACAAAACAAGGTGCCTCATCTGAAAAATGACAGAGATGTGGCTGATGTACTGGTTACCTATCTGGAAGAGGAAGGAGAAGAGTAAGAGTTGCAGGGACTGGTCATCAGGACTTTTTTATTATCCATAGTTCGATCTTTTCTTTTGTCCGTATTTCGCTGAGCCATGATTTGGAATAATATTCACCCTCTTCATATGCCTTGCGGGTCAGTTTATCTTCCACAACAAAGCTTTGCCGGTTGTTTATTTCTTTTTCTACCGGGTTGTGATCTGTAAGTCCTGCTTCAATAGCAAAGGTTGAGAATATTATAGCCAGGGTATTACCCTTGTCAAGTCCGTTTTCTGCCTGGTTGAAAAAATTCTGAAAAAATTGTTTGTCATAATATATACCACGATCTATTTCATTATAACAGTCTCCCGGCAACCATGGAGGGTTAAATACCACAAGTTCACCCCTCTTCTTTTGGGAACCAAATAGTGAGGCCCGCTCAACATCAATGCACCGGTCCAGTCCTAAACGCTCAGCTTCTGTTCGTGTGCTGTAAACAGCATTGGGGTTTATATCGGTTGCATAAATGCTTTTAATACCGTGCTTTGCCATTACAAAGCTCAGTATACCGCATCCGGTTCCTATATCAATGGCATTTTTATACTTCTGCTTATTGCGTTTGATCCACTGGTCAAACATAACCAGGTGTTTTTCACGCATTGGAAAATAAACACCGTAAAAGGGATGAATCCTGTGTTCCAGAACCGGATACACGATTCCTTTTTTGCACCACTGCCATGCACCATTCATTCCAAGGATATCGGGAAGTGAGATTATAAATCCTGTTTTATCAGGATATAGTGCTTTAAGAAAGGGGTTTTCGGGTGATTTATGAAGGTTTATTTTATGGTCCTTGACTTCCAGAAAAATCTTTCTTGTAGTTTCATGTATAAGCTCCTTGGTTCTTCGTGAAGAAATATAATCCCTGACAGGGTGTTTGGAGCTTATTCTTTTCTTTAGCCACGTATATAAAGCAATTGCTGTAGCATAACTTCCTTCAACTATCATTCCCCTGCTCCACTGCAATCTTTCCAGGGCGCACCTGTAGTTCATCCCGGCTCTGAATATATCAAAATCATTAAATATTTCAATGATCGGGGGTTTTATAAGATCTTTTGGAATATCACTTACTTCCGGTTTATGGATAATCTTGTTATGCATCTATCTTGAGGTGAACATCACTTTGCCTTTAGAAAAACGTAATATATGCGGCTATACATAAAATTAAAATGCCTTATCTTATTAATCAAGTAAGTTATCAGTATTAATATTCCCCTTGAATACCAGTTTTGCCGGGCCTCTAAGCCATATATCCCTGAAAGTGGTTCTGCCTGTTTGTCTGAATCTTACCTCCAGCAGTCCCCCTTTTGTTTCTATCTTCACCGTATTACGGCCCAACCCGCTTTCAATGACACTGCATAGTGCCGCTGCAACTGATCCCGTACCGCAGGCCATGGTTTCATCCTCAACTCCTCTTTCATATGTTCTGATACGGACTCTGTCACCAACAGGCTCGACAAAGTTAACATTTACTCCCTCTTCTTTATATTGGCCGCTGTTTCGTATTTCACGCCCCTTCTTTACAACATTTACCGCGGAGATATTATTGGTGAATACAATGTAATGGGGAGAGCCTGTATTGAGAATATATGCCTCTTTATCTTTTGTTATTTGTTCCACATCCAGCATCTCAAGGTTTACCATTCCCCGGTCATCAATTTTGGCTTTATGAACACCGTCAATCCCTGAAAATATGGCATTAAAGTCTATTATACCCAGTTCCCTGGCAAAATGAACTATGCACCGGCCACCGTTGCCGCACATACTGCCTTCCCTGCCATCAGAATTGAAGTAACGCATGTGGAAATCATACCCCGGATTATTTTCCAAAAGCATCATTCCATCCGCTCCAATGCCAAAATTCCTGTCGCACATTTTAGTTATAAGTGTCTGTTTGTTTGACGGGAATGACAGGTCACGGTTGTCGATAATAACAAAGTCATTTCCGTTTCCATGGTATTTATAGAAGTAAAATTGCATATTCAGGTTTATATAAATAGCTGTAAAACTTATTTTATGTGCCGGTGCCGGCTGATTATTTATAATTATTTAACCAGTCGTGATGACAGGTTATGAATTAAAGGCATTATTTTTGTTAATCATACTTGAAAAGAATAACAAATCAATAATTTATCAGGTACATACACTATCAAACTTTAAAAAGAAGGTGGTCATTAAATAAATATTTAGTAAAAGAAATTTCTTGTATGTTAATGCTAAAAAATAATTAAAACTTAAAGATATGAAACTTAAAAACATTCTGGCATATTTTTTCTTAGCGATTGTAGCGGGACTGGTGGCCGTTTTCACCTATTCACGAATAGCACCTCACACAATCCATGAAGTATCCTATAAACAGGAACATCCAGCATGGTTTACAAGTCTTCCGGATGATTATGAGCCGGACAATCTTGATTTTACCTATGCAGCCGAAAAAACCGTTCACGGCGTAGTGCATGTCACCACCCGGAGGCAGCGTGAACGTGGACGCGATCCAATATATGATTTTTTCTTTGGCCCGCGTGAACGTGAACGTGAGCGTGAACGTGAACCAGTCCAGGGAATCGGCTCGGGTGTAATAATATCCGAAGATGGTTATATAGCAACCAACAATCATGTTATTGAAGGCGCTACAAGCATCGAAGTTACCCTTAATGACGGGCGCTCTTTTGAAGCAGAAATAGTTGGTACTGATCCCACTACTGATATTGCCCTTTTGAAAATAGAGCAGCAGGGACTTCGCTATATAGAATTTGGCAGTTCTGACGACCTGAAAGTGGGGCAATGGGTTTTGGCGGTTGGTAATCCCATGAATCTTTCCTCTACGGTGACAGCCGGCATTGTTAGTGCCAAGGGTCGCGGACTTGGAGTTTTCGCGCAGCAGCATGAGTTTGGAATTGAATCTTTTATTCAGACCGATGCGGCGGTAAATCGCGGCAGCAGCGGAGGTGCTCTTGTGAATCTCAGGGGAGAGCTGGTAGGTATCCCTACCCTGATTTTATCTCCTACCGGTGCTCATGCAGGCAATGCATTTGCCATACCTGTAAGCCTGGTACGAAAAGTCACCGAAGATTTAAAAGAGTTCGGTGAAGTGCAGCGTGCACTGCTAGGAGTACAGATACGTGATGTCACATCTGAACTTGCCCGGGAAGAAGGACTGGATAAGGTAGAGGGTGTCTATGTGGTAGATGTGACCGAGGGAGGAGCTGCAGTGGATGCAGGTATAAAACCAGGTGATGTTATACTTAGTATTGACAATAAAAAGGTTAACAGCGTACCTGAGCTACAGGAAAAGATTGCACTATATCGTCCAAAGGATGAAGTGAATGTGCTGATTAAAAGGAATGGCAGGGAACGGAATATATCAGTTACTTTGCGCAATATTGAGGGACAGATGGATATCATTGAGCCCCAGGAGGCCTTTTTGGGAGCCGGGTTCAGGAGTGTCCCCGATGATAAGAAACAAGAGCTTAATATTTCCCACGGAGTGCAGGTAACAAGCCTCAGGCCGGGGAAAATCATGTCCGCCGGAATAAGGGAGGGGTTTATTATTGTTTCAATAAATGATAATCCTGTAGATAAACCATCTGATATTCGTGAATTGCTTCAGGATCATCAGGGCGGGGTTTATGTTGAAGGTCTCTATCCTGACGGGACAGTTGCATATTATGCGTTCGGACTTTAATTAATGCAGTTACCCTGTTTTTGTGCGAATTGCACAAAAACAGGGTAACTATTTAAAAATACACACCTCTTCAGAATATTTTCCGGTTCAGGTAATGTTGATAAAAAGATCCGGAGAAACGCAACAAATAGCAATCACTTTTCGTAATCCTGATGAATGATTCATGCGACTTATAATTAAGTACGCCCGGTGATTATTCATTAATCTTTATGACCTGCTCATTGAAGATCATTATTTGCAATTTATAGAGACCGGAATCCGTATATATAACAAAGATTACCGAACACCTGCAATAGTAAGCCTTTATTATCGTTTATTATGGCGATACTTAATAACGGTTGATAATATTGTTTAATTAACTTACATTTGCCATAATTTTTTAATGAGATAATCAGATAATGAGACAGCTAAAGATCACGAAATCAATCACTAACAGGGAAAGCGCTTCGCTGGATAAGTACCTGCAGGAGATTGGTAAAGAGGAATTGATTACGATTGAAGAAGAAGTTGATCTTGCACAGAGAATAAGACAGGGAGACAGGACTGCCCTTGAAAAGCTTACAAGGGCTAATTTGCGCTTCGTCGTTTCTGTCGCAAAACAGTATCAAAATCAAGGACTTAGTCTCCCGGACCTTATAAATGAAGGCAATCTGGGTCTAATAAAAGCTGCTGAGAAATTTGATGAAACCCGTGGTTTTAAATTTATATCCTATGCAGTCTGGTGGATCAGGCAATCTATTTTACAGGCCTTGGCTGAACAATCCCGGATTGTCCGGTTGCCGCTTAACCAGGTAGGGTCATTGAATAAAATAAATAAAGCATTTTCGAAATTTGAACAGGAATTTGAACGAACTCCATCTCCGGAGGAGCTCGGTGATATACTTGATCTTCCAAAAGAGAAGGTGAGTGATACCCTCAGGGTTTCAGGAAGACATGTTTCAGTGGACGCACCTTTTTCTGACGGTGAGGATAATTCTTTGCTTGATGTCCTTATAAACAATGATTCTCCCAACGCGGACCGGTCCCTGTTAAAGGAATCCCTTGGAAAAGAGATTGAACGGTCTCTTTCGACCCTCACAGAAAGGGAAAGGGACATTGTGAAATATTTTTTTGGCATCGGTGTCCAGGACATGACTCTGGAGGAAATTGGGGGCAGATTTGGTCTTACCCGTGAACGGGTAAGACAGATAAAGGAAAAGGCCATCCGCAGGTTACGACACACCTCGAGAAGTAAGCTTCTTAAAGCTTATCTTGGATAACTTACATTTTATGGAACGGGTATGTGAATAATTCAGATTGAAGTTAATCACTTTAATGTGCAAAAATACTTATTATTATTCATCATCAGTTTCCAAAGGAACCATTTTAAAAGGGATCTTAAGGATTGATGCATAATCTTCACCTGATTCCAGCATTTCAAAATCATCTTTTTCATAATACCAGTGAATCATAATAGGATTTCCTTTCGTGTGATACGGCTCAAGTAACTTGAAAATTCCAAAGAGGTATCTTGAAGTACTGGTATTAAAATATTCAAGGTTTATATGCAGGTCTGTGGTCTCGGTCCTTTCATCAGATTCAATATATTTTTCGATCCATTTCATAATGGGCTCGTAAAACCTGACAGTATCTTCAGGAATGGAGCGACCCTCAAAATGAAGTTGCCTGTTTTCAGGGTCAAAGCTTATATACGGTGTCTTTTTTTCACCTTCTATAATAAGTTTTTCCATGCTTTAGTTATTGTCTGTTTTATATTGATCCTGTCAAAATATATAGAACACTAAACTACAAATTAATTTTTATAAAAAAAATAATTTATTTATGCGAGACATATTTAATTACTCAGCTTTTATAATTGTTTAAGAGCTTTTCAAGTTCAAAGAGTTCATCCCTGTAGCGGGCTGCTGTTATGAAATCAAGGTCTTTGGCCGCTTTCTCCATCGCCGCCCTTGTCTTATCCATTGTTTTTGTCAGTGCCGTCCTGCTCATATATTTAATTACCGGATCAGCTGCAATATCTGTTTTCTCAGGTTCTGTATATTTTTTGAGTCTCTGCAATCCTGAACGTTTGGATCTTACTATCTGTGCAGGTGTAATGTTATTAACCCTGTTGTACTCAAGTTGTTTATCCCTTCGCCGGGTTGTTTCATCAATGCTTTGCTTCATTGATCTGGTTATGGAATCGGCATACATAATGACCATGCCATTAATATTTCTTGCAGCTCTGCCTGCGGTTTGTGTCAGGGACCGGGCCGACCTGAGGAACCCCTCTTTGTCCGCATCCAGTATGGCCACAAGGGAAACCTCCGGCAGATCAAGACCCTCCCTTAAAAGGTTCACCCCTATTAACACGTCAAAATCTCCGTTCCTCAGTCCATCCATAATATCCACACGATCCAGTGTATCAACACCTGAATGAATATACCTGCAGTTTATTTCCATCCCTGCAAGGTATTTAGTGAGCTCTTCGGCCATACGTTTGGTTAGTGTGGTCACAAGAACTCTTTCATTTCTGCTGGTCCTCCGGTTTATCTCGCTTATCAGGTCGTCTATCTGATTAAGGCTTTTCCGTACCTCGATTTTCGGTTCGGGAAGTCCTGTGGGCCTTATTACCTGTTCCACTATTACCCCTTCACACTTTTCCAGTTCGTAATCACTGGGCGTTGCACTGACGAAAATTTGCTGGCCTGCAAGCTCTTCAAATTCTTCAAATTTCAGTGGACGGTTATCTATGGCTGCAGGAAGGCGAAATCCGAAATCAACAAGGTTTCTTTTTCTGGAATAATCGCCTCCATACATTGCCCTTATCTGGGGAAGGGTTACATGGCTTTCGTCAATTACAGTCAGGAAATCACGAGGAAAATAATCAAGCAGGCAAAATGGCCTGGTACCAGCTGCTCTTCCGTCGAAGTACCGTGAATAATTTTCTATTCCTGAGCAGTAACCAAGCTCCTTGATCATCTCAAGATCATATTCAACCTTCTGTTTCAATCTTTCTGCTTCTGCTTTTCTTCCCTGATCATTAAAGAATTGAACCTGCAGGAACATATCATCCTGGATGTTCCTGATTGCCTGATTCATTCTCTCCCTGGTGGTTACAAATATGTTTGCCGGGTATATCACGACATTTTCAAATTGCCCGGTTATTTCGCCTGTCAACGGATCCAGACTGCTGAGTTCTTCAATTTCATCTCCCCAGAAAACAATCCGGTATGCAATATCACCATAGGCAAGGAATACATCAACAGTATCCCCCTTTACACGAAAATTTCCATGGCCAAATTCTATTTCATTTCTTGAATACAAACTATCAACAAGCCTGCGTAATAGCTGGTTGCGGTTAATCACCTGCCCTGTTTTCAACTTTATTGTATTACTGTGAAAATCATCCGGGTTGCCAATACCGTAAATACAGGATACAGATGAAACCACTATAACATCACGGCGTCCTGAAAGAAGTGAAGATGTTGTACTCAGTCTGAGTTTTTCAATTTCCTGGTTTATCGAGAGGTCCTTTTCTATATAGGTATCTGTTACGGGAAGATAAGCCTCAGGTTGATAATAGTCGTAGTAGGAAACAAAGTACTCCACTGCATTATTGGGAAAGAACTCCCTGAACTCGCTATAAAGCTGTGCAGCAAGGGTTTTGTTGTGGCTTAGTATTAATGTGGGGCGCTGAACTCTTTCTATAAGATTTGCGATTGTAAATGTTTTTCCCGAGCCTGTAACACCGAGGAGTGTCTGGAACTCACTACCTGACCTTAAGCCCTGTTCAAGTTGTTTTATCGCCTCCGGCTGATCTCCCGTCGGAATAAAATCTGATACAATAGAAAAATCCATATATCTGTTTGGAGTATTAAATTGATATTTACCTGCACTAATCAGCTAAATATACCTATTGTTAATATATTATATAAAATTCTTAAATTGCCGGTTGTTTGTTCAGAATGATTAGTGAAAAAAAATAACAATCCTGCATGATGATTTTTCAAATCCGCGTTTGCAAATATGATTGATATGAAAGTTTAATAACATGCTGCCGGGAGATATTATTATATTTCATTCCGGTAATTTTTATTTTTTATGTTCTTCTGAAGGGAAATTTTAAAATAGAAACAGTACCGGGATATGATTACAGAGAAAAAACTATTTGGGCATACTCCTGCCGGTGAGGAGGTTTATCTCTTCACGCTTAAAAATACTAACGGGATAACTGTGGATATTATCAATTATGGTGGTATAGTTACCGCTTTAAGGTTACCTGACAGGGAGGGGAAATTTGATGATGTAGTACTTGGATTTGAAAAACTTGGAGATTATCTTAAATG
Organism: Bacteroidales bacterium; assembly: GCA_007132225.1. GTDB lineage: Bacteria > Bacteroidota > Bacteroidia > Bacteroidales > PUMT01 > PXAP01. Next base: position 81,708 of record SLPB01000026.1, read on the forward strand.
GCATCCCTATTTTGGTGCTATTGTGGGCAGGTACGCAAACAGGATAGCTAATGCCCGTTTTAAACTTGACGGCAAGGTGTACGAACTTGCTGCAAATAACGGAAATAACCATTTACACGGAGGCATAAAGGGTTTTGACAGGAAAATCTGGAATTATGATGCTTCCAGATATGAAGGGGGCATATCCCTCATGCTGACATATCTGAGTCCCCACGGAGAAGAAGGCTACCCGGGGAACCTGTCAGTCGATGTTATTTATTCGCTTAGTAATGATAATGAGCTTAAAATCATCTTTAAAGCACGGACCGACCAGGCTACGCCGGTAAATATTTCGCACCACGGCTATTTTAATCTTAAAGGAGGAAAAGAACCGGCCCTTGATCACAAGCTGATGATAAATGCCAGCCGGTTTACCGAAGTAAAACAAGATCTTATCCCAACAGGTAAATTAACCCGGGTTGAAGGAACTCCGCTGGATTTCAGGGAAATGAAGCCGGTAAAAAGAGATATTGGAATGGTAGAAGGCGGCTATGATCACAATTATGTACTTGATGAAAGTGATGAGTTGCTGAAGAGAGCTGCCGTGTTGTATGATCCTGACAGCGGGCGATGTATGGAAGTGCTCACCACACAGCCTGGGATGCAGTTTTATTCCGGTAATTTTCTGGACGGGTCACTAACCGGAAAGAATGGTATTGTTTATAATAAGCATTGGGGATTGTGCCTGGAAACCCAGCATTTTCCGGATTCACCCAATCAAAATGATTTTCCTGATACAGTTCTTGAGCCTGGAGATGAATATCTGCATTATGCAATATACAGATTTTCTGTAGAATAGTATGCGTTCAATAGTTTTTGATAACATCCCGACCCGGATTCGGCTTTGTTCTTTCAGCACCTGCCTGTCGAAAGCCCTGTTTTTATGCGGGTCATTTTTGCTGTTCAATTAATAATGAGGAGTTTAAAATAAATCTAAATATGAGATTACTGGTTTTTGTATTTTTGATCCTTTTCTTTCCCGGCGCTTTATCTTCACAATCACTTAACAATTCCAAGTTCCTTGGATACCGGGGTATATGGTTTACACTCGGTCAGACGGAAAGAATGAAAGCAGACGGTTATGGCGGAGGCTACGGAGACAAATATTCAGGAGGATTGTCTTTTGCCTGGAGTCATACAGTTGCACCTATGGCCATTTATGCTCCTGAGGTTGATAAGACTTTTTTTGTTTACGGAGGCACTACCGAGCCAGATGACAGTTATCTGCTGGTTATGGCTTCCTATTACGATCATGCAAACCATCTTGTTCCGCGGCCAACCATAGTAAGGGATCAAAGAGGTATCGACGATCCTCATGATAATCCCAGTATCACTATTGACGATGAAGGCTATATATGGGTATTTGTTGCAGGCAGGGGAAGAAGGAGGCCCGGTCAGATTTTCCGTGCCACGGAGCCATATTCAGTGGACAAATTTGAGAAAATAATTTCCCGGGAACAGACATACTCCCATATATGGCATATGCAGGGCGAGGGTTTTATACACCTGCTGACATTATATACAGCCGGGCGTGAGCTTTACTGGGAAAAGAGTGCCGATGGCAGTGACTGGACCAAAGAACCTGCAACGGATCTGCAAAAGCTAGCCGGTTTTGGCGGCCACTACCAGGTAACCCGCCTGGATGAGCACAATAAACGTATAGGGTCGGCATTCAACTATCATCCTGATGGCAATGTAGACCGTCGTACCAACATTTATTATTTTGAGACCAGGGACTCTGGTGAAACATGGACTACCATCGATGGCCTGGAGCTTTCCCTGCCACTTGATAATCGGGATAATCCCGCCCTGGTGATGGACTATGAGGAGATGGGAAGGAATGCATACATCACTAAGCTGTTGTTTGATGATTATGGCAATCCGGTTATTCTTGTAGTTACCAGCGGGGGTTATATGCCCGGTCCGGAGAACGACCCCAGGAGATGGGAGATCGTAAGGTGGACCGGCCAGGAGTGGGTTACCAATGAAATAACAACCTCCGACCATAACTATGACATGGGCAGTTTGTATATTGACGGTGACAGGTGGACCCTTATTGGTCCCGCACTGAAAGGTCCCCAACCTTATCATACGGGAGGTGAGGTAGGGTTATGGTTATCCACTGACGGAGGTGAAACATGGGAGCTGGAACGCCGGGTTACCGGTAACAGTCCAATGAATCACAGCTACATTCGCCGTCCGCATAACCCGTCGGAACCCTTTTTCGGCATGTGGGCAGATGCCAATTCCGATGAATTTTCAAAATCCCGCTTGTTTTTCACCAATTCTGCCGGTGACAGGGTCTATATGCTGCCATACACAATGAAAAGCGATTTAGAAGAGCCCGTGCTTCTGGCACCAACGCCTCCGGATCCATAGACAGAATTAAATAGAGAGCCCGTTGCCCGGACGGGCTCTCTATGAGGGCAGTTCAGGAGGCATCCTGGATCTTCAATCCAAATACAATAATTGATCCTGTGCCGGTTAATAAGCCTTTGCAAATAATACTCTTTGTGATGAAGGTTTCCCGGTCACAATACACTTACCGGGTTCCTGTTTATTATTAAGTGGTATACAGCGTATTGTGGCTTTTGTTTCCTGGTTTATTTTTTCTTCAGTTTCTCTTGTTCCGTCCCAGTGAGCATTAATGAAACCACCCTTGTTCTCAATGATTTCTTTGAATTCTTCGTAGCTGTCTGTTGTATGGGTGTTTTGAGTCCTGAATTCAAGAGCTTTGTTAAAAATATTTTCCTGGATCTCTGTAAGAAGTGATTTTACGGTTTCTTCTATACCCTCGAGCGGATATGATTTTTTCTCAAGTGTATCCCTTCTTGCAACCTCAACAGATTTATTCTCAATATCTCTTGGTCCCACAGCAAGCCTGAGGGGAACGCCCTTAAGTTCATAATCGGCAAACTTCCAGCCGGGCTTATGGGTATCCCTGTTATCATATTTAACTGTTATTCCGGAGGCAACAAGCTTTTGCCTGATGACCTCGACTTCCCGGTTAATATTTTCCAGTTCTTCGGATTTTTTATAAATTGGAACGATAACTACCTGGATGGGTGCCAGCTTTGGCGGTAGAACCAGTCCCCTGTCATCAGAGTGTGCCATAACCAGGGCACCCATCAGCCTGGTTGATACACCCCAGGAGGAGGCCCATACATGCTCGAGTTTTCCGGTCTTGTTTAAAAAAGTAACGTCGAACGCTTTTGCAAAGTTTTGTCCCAGAAAATGAGATGTTCCTGATTGCAGTGCTTTCCCATCCTGCATCATCGCCTCTATTGAATAAGTTTCAACTGCACCTGCAAAGCGCTCGTTTTCTGTTTTTGTGCCGGATATTACAGGAATAGCCATCCAGTTTTTGGCGAATTCAGAATAAACATTCAGCATCTTAATTGTCTCTTCAATGGCCTCCTCTTTAGTGGCATGTGCTGTATGACCCTCCTGCCAGAGAAACTCAGCCGTTCTGAGAAAAAGCCTGGTGCGCATCTCCCAGCGGACAACATTTGCCCATTGATTAATAAGCAGGGGCAGGTCCCGGTATGATTGTATCCAGTTTTTATAAGTATTCCAGATAATTGTTTCGGATGTGGGTCTGATTATCAGTTCTTCTTCAAGTTTTGCCGTTTCATCAACCTCTATTCCTTTTCCTCCTGAAGAGCTCTTGAGCCTGTAGTGGGTGACAACAGCACATTCTTTGGCGAAGCCCTCAACATGAGCTGCCTCTTTGCTCAAAAATGATTTTGGGATGAACAATGGGAAATAGGCATTGGAATGGCCTGTCTCTTTAAATTTGCTGTCGAGGACTGATTGCATTTTTTCCCATATGGCATAACCATATGGTTTAATGACCATACATCCCCGCACTGCTGAATTTTCAGCAAGATCAGCCTTGATTACCAGGTCGTTGTACCATTGAGCGTAATTCTCTTTTCTGCTGGTTAAAATTTTAGCCATAATTAATAATTGGTATAGATTTTGTTAGTATTTTAGTGGAAATTAAATCGACGCAAATTAATGAATTTTCTAAACATAAAAATGATCGGGAGGCTTATCATGAAAGCAAATGTAAAAATAATTCTGATTCTTGCTCTTATAACTGGAGCGTGTTCATCCGGGTCCCACCTTACAACCGGGTATGATGATCTTTACTATACTCCCGGTGATGAGACATTTGTAACTATTACAGAACGGACAGGAAACGCAGTAACCCGTGAAAGTGCTGCAGCCCCTTCTTATGCAAACAGGCACGAAGAACAATATGCATGGGAGGAATATGGTGTATCTCCGGGCGATACAATTTATTTTGATGATTATTATGTCGTCGGCCGGGACACTATACCCTACGAACCTGTTTATGACAGGAAGTATGCAGAAGGACAACCTCTAAATGTAACCAATTATAATTTTTATGGACCTGGCGACTATTACTGGTCCACCAGGATGAGAAGGTTTCATTCAGGTTATCATTACGGCGGTTATTACGATCCGTTTTATACTGATTATTACTGGCGCAGCATGAACCGTTACCGTTTTGGAGTTTCCTTTGGGTGGTACAGTCCGTTTTATTCTCCATGGCGTTCTGCTGTGTATTTTGGATATTCTCCCTGGGGACATTACCACTCTCCATTCTGGGGGTATCATGGTTTTGGATATGCACCCTTTTATTCACGTCTTGCATATCATCCTCATTCTTACTGGGGCCATTACGGGTATTACGGTTATCACAGACCGGTTTACGGACGAAGCGTAGCATATCATACCGGACAAAGACGTTCCACCGGTAGCTATACAGGATCCACAGGAGCAGGAGGAGTTGGAATGGCTAGTAATTACGGCCGTCGCACAAGTGCCAGTGCTGTCTCCGGTTCACGAGGAGCAATAGGCGGTAGCGCAATCAGGCCAGCCGATGCCCGTACGGACAGAAGAACTGCTGTTGGTTCTTCCACAAGGTCAGAAGAATCCTCAACCCGTGCTGCCGGCACAACTGCAAGGCCTGCCGGTACAACTATAGCCCGTCCTGAAGGCACAACCACGCGGCCTGCCGGTACAACCACCCGTCCCGAAGGTACAACCACGCGGCCTGCCGGAACTACCACCAGACCTGCCGGTACAACAACCAGGCCTGCCGGTACAACCACGCGGCCTGCCGGAACTACCACGCGTCCCGAAGGTACAACTACAAGGCCTGCCCCAAGAACTACGCGTCCTGAAGGTACAACTACAAGGCCGGCCGGAAGAACTACGCGTCCTGAAGGCACAACCACCAGGCCTGCAGGTACAACCACCCGTCCGGCCGGCACTCCTTCCAGGTCATCGGGAGGAAGGGATGAAGCTGCCACTGAAACACGTCAGTCCGCAGCTCCAAGGTATTCAAGGCCTGTATCCGGCGACCGTTCTACATACAACCGCAATTCAGGCAATTATCAGACAAGGAGCGTTGACCGGGACAGGAACAGCTCTTCAGGAAGCAGTTCAACCTATACCAGGCCCGGAAACAGTGCCACCTATAACCGGCCTGACAGCAGGACAGGATCATCTTCCGGAACTCCGTCGGTTCGGACTACTGCTCCGACCCGCAGTACACCTTCAGTCAGAAGTACACCCAGCCGCCCGGCACGGGGCAGTCAGCCTGCAGTATCAAGAACTCCGTCAACACGTAGTTCCGGTACTTCCGGGGGCAGCAGGAGCAGTTCAGGAGGCAGCAGCAGGAGCAGTTCCGGGAGCAGTTCACGTACTTCTTCAGGAGGTGGCAGGCGATAGTGATAAAATTAATTTGAGATTAACCCTGTTAAATCATTAACCAATGAGACGTATAACGGTAATTATATTTTTCAGTATAATATATAGTGGCTTTGGTTTTGCCCAAAACGAATCAGACGCTTTGCGTTATTCTCAAAGATTTTTTGGGTCAACATCCCGCTCTGTTAGCATGGGGGGGGCATTTGCATCATTAGGAGGAGATTTTTACTCTGTTGGGTATAATCCTGCCGGACTTGCAATTTATCGTACAAACGAGATTACTTTCACCCCCTTTTTTGACTATCATAAGATACAATCAGAATACATGGGGACACCCAGTGAAGATACCCGCTACAGCCTTGGGGTTAATAATATTGGAATTGTTGCAAGTTTTAACAGGGATAATGAATCCGGTTGGGTAGGCACCAATGTGGGTATAGGGTATAACCGGCATAATAACTTCAGCCGTAACCGTTTTATACAGGGTGTTAATTACGACAGCTCAATGTCGGATTACTTTACTTACCATGCCAATGGGCTGGAACCTGATGATCTTTTTGATTATGAATGGATGGCTTATGAAACCTTTATTATAGATTTGCTGCCCGGTGAAGATCGTTTTTATGAGCCGCTTGTCCCTCTGGGGGTAACACAGCGTGAGGTTAAGACTACCAGTGGATACACAGGGGAGTGGACCTTTAGTTTTGCTGCAAATTACCAGCACAAATTGCTGCTGGGAGCGAGTTTGGGAATTGAATCGGTCAGCTATGAATCGCGGACCCGCTATTATGAGATTGATGACCAGAATTATGGTGATTTTCAGGAATTTAAATTCAACCAGGCCCTAAATACTGAAGGTACCGGGGTTACATTTAAGGCAGGAGCTGTTTACAGGCCTGTTGATATATTGCGAATAGGCGGAGCTGTTCATTTACCCACCTTCTATAATCTGGAGGACAGGTGGAGTGATCAGATTGAGTCATGGTTTGATGATCCGGCAGGTGATATCCCTTCTTATAACAGGGCTGAGATAGAAACAAATATTAAAGAGTACGGTTTGAACACCCCTTTCAGGCTTATAGGCGGGATCTCTGTAATGCTCTTTGATAAAACAAGTATTTTGAGCCTTGACTATGAGCATGTTGATTATACCACGATGAAATTACGGGAAACTGATGGCGGATATCTTTTTCTTGACGAAAATCAAACCATAAGCGACGTTTTTCGTGCTGCAGGTAACCTGAGAGCCGGAGCAGAGGTGAGACTTGGGCCTTCGTTTATGCTTCGGGGAGGTTATGCTTATCATGCCAGCCCTTATGCCACCGGACAGGTTAATCAGGATGCCAGTTATAATTCATTTTCAGCCGGGTTTGGATTCAGGGAAGGAAATTTCATGCTGGATGTGGCCTATGTTTTTACAGATCATAAAAAGCAGTATTTTTTATATCAATTGCCCGGCGACATTGGACTTCCCCCTATGGAGCCTGCTGTAAACAGTAATGAAAATAACCGGTTTATGGTTACATTAGGGTATAAGTTCTAATCCCCGATAAATTTCCATGATCTGATTTTAAGATATAATAAGTAGCTTTGGATTTTACTTATTCAAAATAGTTATAATCATTTCAGATTATAACTTTCCTTTATTATTGTAATTGCATCGGGGCCTGAATTGAAAATAAGGTCCAGTATACTGAGATTGGGAATGAATCCGTATTTTCCTGAAAATACCTGATTATATTTTACCGGGAGGAAGTGTGGGTCGGTTTCAGTGAAGGGTTTTTTAGGATGAATACTTTCTCTTTTATCGATAACTCCGGCAGAAGGATCTTTAATATACTTTTCTGTTAATTTCAGGTTTGCTTCTATCTTTATAATGCTTAGGACAGTTTCTAGTATAGCCATATTTAAATCCAGCAGAAAAGTATATTTTAACTCAAAGAAAGGTCTGATATCGTCAATATAGAACTCATAGAACGGAGCCGATCTGTAGGCCGATTCAATGGATATTCTGTGAAGTTTTTGCCAGTTATAATTGTAATCCGGCTTAACCTCCCTGACAGGTGTTTTTCTTCCTCTGAATCTTTTAACCGGTATTACCAAAGGCAATATCCCATTAGCCGACAATATATTGCATCTGTTTCTGTAAGTTTGCTTGATGTAGTTCTCATATTTTTCTATATATACATCCCCGCAATTTTCAATCAAAGAGATATAATGAACAGGAGGGAAGTAGGCTGTTGACAGCAGCAGGTCTGATGATTTGGTTTCCATTACCGGGAATTAAAAATAAATGCCTGGAAGAAAGTCTGAATATCCGGAGTGTAAATAATATGGCAAACTGTTTTTATTTTACTTAAAATATATATTTTCTTATATTTACAGTTCAAAAGTAGTTATTAATTAAGGTTTTTAAGACAACTTTTTAATATTTAAAATATGAAAAGACGTGAGTTTCTAAGGAAGTCAGTTGGAACCAGTTTTGTTGCAGGTACTGCATTATCATTTACCGGATTTAATAAACTTTTTGGTGCTGAATTAACCGGTAATAACTCTGCATATGATCTGGTTGCCGTTCGTGGAGGCGAACCTGAAATAATGTTTGACAGGGCTATTGAAGCAATGGGCGGAATCAGGTCCTATGTAAAACCCGGACAGTCAGTTCTGGTGAAACCAAACATAGGATGGGATGTTATACCTGAGAGAGGTGCAAATACCAATCCCGGTCTTGTAAAGAGGATCATCGAGCACTGTTTGGAGGCAGGGGCCAGGGAGGTTCTTGTATTTGACCATACATGTGATAACTGGAGAAGGAGCTACCAGAA
>SLPB01000170.1 GCA_007132225.1 Bacteroidales bacterium
AGCAACTAAATATAATATTGTATATCAAATTAATTTGTCAAACCTCGGCGGTCCTATAGTGCATCATTAGGTATATGATAGATAGGTCCGGTTGCAGGTTGCGGATAAATTTTATAAGTAACTGTTGCAACAGCACCGTCATAACCTGTTGAAGCTGCGTCCGCTCTTGTTTGGGAAACCTGTGAAATTTGAGAATAAATACTTTCCGAAGTGATGCTGAAAACATACTCAGTAACATAATCTCTACCCTCATGAGCTACAATTGTCAAAGGACTTGGAATTTCAAACTCCTGTGATAATCCAGAAGTTAAAATATCAGGATCTGCCACCTTGCCAAATGTAGCTGTGACATCATTGTTTTCTTCTACTGCATTATTTTCTGCATCCAATAATACATTATCGTTACCATCATATACTGTCCGTAACACCCTGATCCCGTATGTATATTTCTGATATTCAACTACATCATTGCCTGTTTCGGTAAATACAATATCTATTATATCATTTATCGGAGTACCACAAATACTAAATTCAAAATCTGGGGTCAACTCTGTCCAATCAGTACCACGACCCGCAATAGCAGCTGTGGGAAGAGCAACGCCGATAACTGAATGAGACGATCCAGTTCCATCATCTTCACAACCTGCAGCACCAAAACGTTCTTTTACCCAATAATTTATTGTAGTACCTGCTTCGGGCGGAGTAATCATAACCCAGTTTTCATTAGCCCAGGATTTTGCAATATCCTCTTCAGTAACACCCGCATCCCAGGAAGGACCAAAAACCCATTGCCATTGGGAGCCAGAATTAAGATTAGTACCTGCGTCACCCGTTCCCTGATAATTGGGACTGAATACAGGGTCAGGGGCAACATATAGTTTAAAATCAAAACCAATTGTCTGATAAGTAGTTGTACCAACAGAATAATCACCCACATCATCTGTGTGATTGATCGTAGCAGGATGATCCTGTCCCGAGACAGCGGTAAACATAAATGCAGCCATGATTGTCATGGCAAGTTTCAAAACACTCTTTTTAGTCATTGTTGTCATAATTAAAAATTAAGGATTAGAAAAATTTATTTAAATTCATATAAGGTTTGAAAAATAACATATCGTTAAAATGGTATAAATCCATCTAATTTTACGGGATAAGTGTGATTTGATAAAATCAAAAGGGAACCTTTTAAAATAGCAGGGAAAGAATTGCAATTTTGATGCAGCCGAAAGGGATACGGGGTGTAAGTTGCCTGATTTAGATCCTGATGAGTTCCTGATAAGGCAGATGGTAGAGATGTTTTCAAATAATTCAGGTATTTGTATGTTGTAAACTTTTTCAAGTCTATCTACGAGGACACAGATAAAAAAGTTACGGGGAGAAATAAAAAAAGGATTAAAGTTGCTCCCTTTGTGATAGAAGGCACAAATTCAATGATGAATCGTCCGGAAATTATGCGGATAAACCCATCGTAGCAAATATGCAGTGAGGTATGGTAATAAGAATAATATGTTTTGCGGAGGATTAAATGTGATCAGTAATCAATGACCCTTTGCCTGCGGTCGGTGGTGCGGTAAATTTCATAGCGCTTTGCAAGATATTTCTCAAGATTATCATAGGCGTCATAATATAATATACGTTGCAGCCGGTTGCGCCTGGCCTGCCATACATATTCTCTTCTGCTGACCTGGTTGCCACGGTCATCGAGCTCAAGCTTCTCTGTTATATTCTGATTCTCATCATACTGGTATTTCCTGGTGTACTCTTTTCTGCTCCTATCGACCATTCTTAACTGCACCGTTTCTGATACAAGCATTCCAAGGCTGTCATGCTCTGTGTCCCGGTCAAGCCTTGTGATACCATCTTCAGGTTCACCTCCCCTCCTGGTCCTTACCCGTCGGTTTATCTCGGTTCCCCGCTCATCATAGGATATCCTGGTCCTATAGAGCCGACGCCCATTATCATTGAAAGCTTCAACCTGCCGGGGCAAACCTTCAGGATTATATGAATATTCCAGGGTCTTCACCAATACGGTATCCTCATCCTGTAGCTTATAATGGAACTCCCGGATAACAACCGAGTCGGGATCGTGTTCAAATACCACCCTGCGATCCAGTTGCTCATCAACAAAATAGTCTGTTCTGACGAGCAACATGCCGTCATAATAGTGCCACCTGTAGTTGCCAGGATATCGTGTCTCCCAGTCATAATCAATTTCTGTATGCATGCGTCCAAGGGAATCGGATATCTCCTGGTTCACTGCATAGAACCTGCTTGTCCTCTCCCCGTCCTCCAGAACGTAGCGGCTGGTTACGGTTACCCGGTAAATATTGGAAGGTTTGATCCCCTGGGAGTAGATAATAACAGGTGATAAGAGCAGGAATGATAATAATACTAATAGTTTCATAATTATAACAAATTGTATGCCTGTCAAAATTTCAAATATATAAAATTTGGGGCTCAAATCCCGTCTCCGCAAGAAATTGCCGGCAGAACAATTAAGGAGTCATAATTCATCAGTATATTCGCAGATTATTCAGGCAGTTTTTTTAAAATAAGTTTCTCTGGCACATTTTCTACAAAAAGCCACCTAATAACCAGAGTCATTTAATATAGTATATCAAGTAAATGAGAGTAGTACGTTTTATAGAGGGTTATTTCTGGATTTTTCTTTTAGCCGGTATTGTCCTTGGTTTAAGTTATCCTGTTTTTGCCGGTTTTTTCATGTCAATACTTAAACCATTATTGATGATAATGCTGTTTTTTGTGTTCCTGAAGACTGATTTAATTCACATATTAAAACAGGTTAAGGATTACAGGCTTATGCTCTACCTGGTTATTATGTTTATGATAATAATTCCTCTTCTTATTTTTATGCCCTTAAACTTTATAAACCAAGACCTTGCAATTGGAATATTGCTACTGACTGCTATGCCGGCAGCAGTATCCGGGCCATCTCTTACAGATATTGTAAAAGGCAATATAGCCCTTGCATCGGGTATTACTATAATAACCTCAATAATAGCACCTTTTACAGTACCGCTGTTATTCAGATTGGTGAACTACGAGAATCTGTCGATCAATACTTCTGAAATATTTATTGATCTTGTCATTCTTGTTTTTATTCCCCTGATACTTTCCCAGGTGATAAAAAAAATAGTTCCAGGCATAATAAATAAAGGGAAAAACAAATTCACTGCAATAAATATACTGATAATATTCATCATGGTATATGCTGCCATGGGTTCACAGCGTGAGCTTATACTGAATGATTCCATAAGTATTTTATGGAAAGTGGGGGCATTGTACATACTGGCCATATTGCTGCATTTTCTTGGATACCTTATAGGAAAAAACCACAACAGGGAAAATAAAGTAGCAATTATAGTCAGCCTGGCCTACAAAAACAATGGTATGGCAATAGTTCTGGCAGCCATTCACTTCCACCCTTCAATCCTTATACTTATGATTCTTTCTGAATTTCCGTGGGCCACCCTTCTCGCACCTTTCCGCAGGATAATAAAATATCTTTAAAACCTTAATGTTGTTTTTTCAATTCTCTGCTCACCCGGTTCCCGGATTTAAAAAAATCCTTATCATTGTATTCCCGGATATACTGATCCATTTATATTATCCGGGCGGTTTACAAAGAAGTTAAATTAACAAAGATCAAACCTTTAATTTTTACCTGAAAGATGAAAACCAGACTCCATTTTCCCGGTTTAGTAATCAGTTTATTTATTATTTGTTTAGTGCCGGGTAATTCCCTTTATGGAAAATCTTTACCGGCTGACAGTGATGATATTGTAAAACTTACTAATCCGGTTTCAGAAAGTTATTTAAAAAACAATCTGAGCAAATCAACTCCACGCCTGATCCTTACCCCTGAGATAAAGAAAGATTTAAAGAGGAAATTAGAAAGTGATTCTTTGATAAGGAATTATTATCAAGCCATAAAACTCAATTCAGAACAGATTTTAACCGAGCCTTTACTGGAAAGAAAATTAACCGGTCGCAGACTTCTCTCTGTTTCACGCCGGATGTTATACCGCATGAATGTCCTGTGTATGGTTTACCTGATGGAAAATGATCCAAAGATCCTGGACAGGATCAATGAGGAGATCATCGCTGTGTGTAATTTTTCGGACTGGAACCCTTCTCATTTCCTTGATGTGGCCGAGATGGCCATGGCCGTTTCGATAGCGGTGGACTGGACAGGAAAGGATCTGCCGGAATCAACTGTTGAGCTGGCAAAGAATGCACTTATTGAAAAAGGTATTAAACCAAGTTACCAGGGAAGAATGGGATGGATAACCGGCTCCAGCAACTGGAACCAGGTTTGTAACGGGGGCATGATAGCAGCATCGATAGTCATTGCAGAAAAGGATCCTGAACTTGCATCACGAACCATCAGGCGGTCGCTGGACGGCATCCCGTATGCCCTTCATGAATATGCTCCTGATGGTGTATACCCGGAAGGCCCCTCATACTGGAGATACGGAACCCAGTTTTCAGTTCTTACCTCTTCGATGCTGACCAGTGCTTTTGGTCAAGATTTTGGGATTGCCGGATATCCTGCTTTTCTTGAAAGCGCCAATTTCAGGGTTTTAAGTGTTGGTCCAAGCGGCCTGTTCTGGAACTTTGCAGATTGCGGTAATTCTCCCGGACAGAACGGCGATATCATACTGGCCTGGTTTGCTGCGCAGACAGGCAATCCACTATATCTCGAAAGTGAAAAATTTATGATCCCACCCGAATCAATGAACAGGCTCAATCGTACTTCCGGGGCTGGACTGGTCTGGCTATCACAGTTTGAGCCACAAGTTGAAACAACACTGCCCCTTGCCTGGAAAGGAGATGGAGCTAACCCGATCGGTGTTTTTAGAAATGGTACCAATGATCCTGATATGTTCTATTTTGGCGGCAAAGGGGGAAAGGCAACTCTACCGCACGGTCACATGGATGCAGGATCCTTCGTGTTTGAACTCGATGGAATCAGATGGTCTGTTGATATGGGAATGCAGAGATACAACCGGCTAGAACAGGAGGGGTTTAACTTATGGAATAAAAGCCAGGAGAGCGATCGCTGGAAATTATTATCCACAAACAATTTCGGCCATACCACCCTGACTGTAAATGATGAATTATTTGTAAATGATGCCTATGCACCAATCATTGATTTCAAAAAAGGGGCAAACCCGGAATTCACCATTGACATGTCTGCTGTATATGGAGAAAACCTCAACAGTGCCACCCGGAGGTTTTTAAAAGAAGATAACCGTTCAATACTGATTGAAGATGTAATAGATATGAACGAAATGACGGAAAGTATTACCTGGCAGATGATGACAACTGCCGATGTCGAAATGGTTGACGGTGGTGCTGTATTAAGAGAGAATGGGAAACATCTGAGATTAGAGATATTGTCACATCCGGATTTGTCTGTTTCTGTTGTTTCTCTCTACCCTCCCCCTTTCTACCTGGATAAGGAAATTGAAAACCTTAAACGTATTGATATAAGGATACCTGCATGGATTTCACAAACAGGCAATAAGACAATAAAAGTCAGACTAACAGGCAATTAAAAAAACCTGGCAGGATTATTAACCTGTCAGTTCATCAAGGAAAACCCGGGCTTTCTTTGCCTCTGCATTAATATAATCCAAATCACCCAGGGAGAGGCATTCTACTATCAGTGGGCCTCCCTTAAAGCCACCTTGCCGGAGGCGGGAAAAAACTTCGGGAAAATCTACCATTCCTGTACCCGGTGTTAGATTGACTTCCTGTGGCATTCTAAAATCCTTCACACACATTCCGGTCACCAGTCCCTCGACCTCCGGGGCATCATCTACCGGATCCAATTCCCCGTGTGAGTAATAATAGATATTTCCCGGGTCGTACCAGAGGGTGAAGTTACTGTGTCCAACCCTTTCAATAAGCCGGCGGCATTCAGGACCGGTGGCATTCGTGCCGCCATGAGGTTTAAGGGTTAAACCAACTCCTTTTTCCGCAGCATAGTCACAGCACTCGGCAACAGCTTTATAATAGTCATCTACAAGTTCAGGCTCAGTTGTACCTCCAAGAAGAATATTTGAGCAACCTGCATCAGCCGAGTTATCTATCAAACGCATCAATCCCTTTATGCCATCGCTCAATGAACCACGAACATCTACGTTTCCGTACATTGAGGCGATTTTAAGGTTTCGTGCCCTTGCTTCCTCTCCAACCTCTGCAGCATATTCGGGTGTAGTGTCGGAGGTTATGACCAATCCTTTGTCAGATGACATGAGTCCGGCGAACTTGAAACCTGCCCCGGCAATACCATCAAAAGCAACTCGATAGTCATACTGTGCCCAGGGACGGGTAAAACAGCCTGTTTCCCACCTTGAGGTTTTGCATGAGGATATTAATGCAGCAGTTGCTGTTGTAAACATAACGCTGCCAATAAAATGGCGGCGAGACATTAGATTACCATATTTTTTATTTACCATAATCTTTTAAAATAAAGTTAATAATAACGGAACATGGCATCCATCAATACCGAATATAGTTGCCGGGTTAATTGATGGAATATTCAGACTACAGGCAAATGTAAAACATAATTTTTAATTTTAATATTTCCAAAATAGTTTTACCCCCGGAATCAGTTTAACCTGAATGAGCATATATCCCCTTAATGAGCATGAATCCAGAAAAACAGGATAGAACATATTAATAATTATCCGTGAAATGGTGAACATTACCCGTAAAATTGGTGAGTTTTTCAATGTTATGTTAAAAAGTAATAAACAACAGCCCCTACCGTAATAATTATCACTTAGTTTTCCCTACCTTTACATAGATTTATAAATTAAAATTGGAGTTATATAGAATGAGAGAATTAAAAATTGGCGGACTAACCATACCTGTCCCCATCATTCAAGGTGGAATGGGAGTTGGTATTTCCATGTCCGGCCTTGCTTCGGCTGTAGCCAATCAGGGGGGTGTGGGAGTAATTTCCGCTGCAGGCCTTGCTATGGTACATCGTAATTCGGCACTCAGTTACCTGGAAGCCAACATTAATGGTTTAAAAACAGAGATAAGAAAAGCAAAAGAAAAGTCAAAGGGTGTTGTGGGCGTTAACATTATGGTGGCTATGACCGATTTCGCCGACCTGGTGCAAACCTCCATATCTGAAAAAGTCGATATTATTTTTTCAGGAGCGGGACTACCCCTGCAGCTGCCTGGCTTTCTCAAAGATAACAGTACAACCAGGCTTGTACCTATTGTCTCTTCAGGCAGGGCCGCCAAACTTATCTGTGATAAATGGAAAACCTTATATAACTATCTCCCCGACGCCTTCGTGGTGGAAGGTCCCAAGGCCGGTGGACACCTGGGCTTTAAAAGAAACCAGATAGAAGACACCAATTACTCCCTGGAAGAACTTGTTCCACAGGTTGTAAAGGAAGTAAGGGTTTTTGAAGAGAAATTCGGGCAGGAGATACCGGTAATTGCCGCTGGTGGCATATATTCAGGTCAGGATATTTACAACATAATTCAAAAAGGGGCCAAAGGGGTACAGATTGGAACCCGGTTCGTTACCACAGAGGAGTGTGATGCTTCCATGAACTTTAAAATGTCCTATGTCAATGCCAGGGAAAGTGATATGGAGATCATTCAGAGTCCGGTTGGAATGCCGGGAAGGGCCATAAGAAATTCCTTTATCGACAAGGTGAAGGACGGGTTAAAGAAACCAATCAAATGTCCCTTCCAGTGTATCAGGACCTGCGATGTTTCCAGCAGTCCCTATTGCATTATCTCTGCCCTCTACAATGCCTACAAGGGCAATATGAAGAGCGGTTATGCATTTGCCGGCAGCAATGCCTACCTTGCAGACAAGATAACCACGGTAAAGGAGATTTTCAGGGAGCTGGGAGAGGAATTCCAGTCCGCCATAACCCAGTATCAGTCCGACGAGACTAAAAAATAATCCGCATACTCACCTTTTTTGAGTCAGATTTCCCCGGGGTGAAAATACTCGGGGAAATCTCCGTTTCCCAAAATAAAATGCTATTTTTAAAACCTTTAATAATAGCAGGGATTATTCTATGATTAATATTATGATGCGGAAAATGAACTTTTTAAACATCTTAATTTTAGCAGTAACAGCCATTATCAGTGCAACTTTTACAGCATGTGAAACAGGCAGGGAATTATCGGAAAGCGATTTCAAATTTGACGGCCCCCTGGGATCTGATGGAGCTGTTATAGAAAAACTTGAAACCAATATATTTAAAGTTACCCTTGGGCATGCCCCAAATCAGCCGGAATGGAATAATAAGCTTAATTTCCAGATTACCGGGAATGCGAAGGGAAATGACCTTGTTCTTTATGTCGAGGGACCTCCCCGTTATGCTATGAATGAATATTTCTATTCCTGGTCATACGATATGGAAAACTGGAATCCCGTACATTGGAAAGCAGGACACCGCATCAGCCCTGAAAGAGATACTCTTGAATTTCCCGTTTTTGAGCAGGACCAGGTTTATGTTGGCCACCAGGTTCCTGTTTCTTATGATCAGATAGAAGATTTCATAACAAGCATAAATCCAAGTGAATCTGTGAGTGTAGATACTCTGGGAAAATCCCTGGGGGGTCGAAATTTGTACAGAGTGACAATAACAGATCCCTCCGGCCCTGTAGCGGCTAACGAGAGGTGGGTGCATTACTTTTCCAATTCACATCCTGGTGAGCATAATGCTCAATGGCGCATGATAGGCAAGATTGAATGGCTGCTCAGTGACCAGGGAAGGGATAAGAGGCAACGTTCAATTTCCCATTTTGTACTTATGATGAGTCCGGATGCTCCTTCAAACGGATGGTATCGCGTAAATGCCCAGGGAGTTGATATGAACAGAAGCTATTTTCCTGAGGGTGCCGACAAAGAAAAGCAGGCCCATGAACCATATATTTTTCAGCGCGATCTTGAGATGATAATGGAATCAGAATCACCTGTTACCACTTTATGGGGACACCATACATGGGGCGGCATTGTTGAGCCACTGTTGTACTATGTTGAAGATGACAGGGTAGGCCACTGGACAGAATGGCGGGATATTATCCGGGAGCTTGACCCCGATAACCTTATCAAGCCCCTTGATATTCGTAAAGCGATGCCCGGCTACGGGGCAGTCAGCTGGGAAGCCGGTCCGCACGAACAGTTTGGAATAACCACTGTTCTTTGTGAAGGCGCCGGTGCCATATATACAAAGGAAGAGAATAAGAGATCGGGGCGGATCTTAATTGAAAGCCTCGCCAAATACTACACAGGAACCAAAACTGATTAAAAGCATTACATTTAAGTTATCAGTTATTAACCTGAAAGGCAACCTGAGTAATTATTGTCAATAATGTCCGCCCGTTGCATTACGCTTGTCCGAAATTGTCTGAACTCAAATGCTGTGAAGGGTATATTTTGGTTAATTACTTTTTAATTTTGATATACCTTTTTGCGGCCGCGCGGACCTTTGTTGCGGTCACGGAAATCGTTTCCGGCAAATTCACTGTTCTCTTCGGCTTCTATACGGATACCTTTGTAGACGGTACGGTTCAGTTCACCAATGATTGCCCCGGCCATTTTACTTTCAACCTCAACAGAGGTGGTTCGTTTAAAAATGTCGATCTGCCCAATCTCACTATGGGCAGCACCTGGAGTGCTGACAAGCAAATCTATTATCTCGCGTTTTGTGATCTTCTTTCCTTTTCCAATATTAAACAGCACCCTTGACATTGATCTTCCGTTTTTGGGTTTTCGACGGGAAGTAGATTCTTCATGTTTTCGTACCGGCCGCTGAGTTACATTCAGATCGGGGGCATTCCGGTAATAGTCAAGAAACCGGTTAAACTCAGTTGATACAAACCCCTTGATTATCTCCTCTTTTGACAGGTCACTGAGCATATCATAGACCTTGTCCATATAGGGATCAATATTATTGTGATTAACTGCAGAGTTTTGCATGCGCTCAATCATGTTGAACAGCTGACGTTCACAAATATCAGTACCTGCAGGGATCGGTTTCTGGTCTATTTTTTTCCTGATCATATTTTCTATCTGTGAAATACGGCCGCGCTCATTCATATTAATGATTGAAACAGCAATACCCTCTTTACCTGCCCTGCCTGTCCTGCCCGAACGATGGGTATAGGCCTCGTTATCATCAGGAAGATTGTAGTTTATGATATGGGTGAGATCATTAACATCCAGTCCCCTTGCTGCCACATCAGTAGCAACCAGCACATTGAGATTATTCTCACGGAATTTCTGCATTACATAGTCACGCTGGGCCTGGGTAAGATCACCATGAAGCGCCTCTGCATTATAACCATCTCTCATAAGCCAGCCGGCAACGTCCTTTGTTTCCTTCCTTGTGCGGCAAAAGACTATTCCGTATATATCGGGATGATAATCCACTATCCTTTTAAGTGCATTATAACGATCCCGGGCGGGTACCATATGGAATATGTGTGAAACATTCTCAGCACCTGCATTCTTCCTGCCCATGGTTATCTCAAGAGGATTGCGCATATATTTTTTTGCAATGGCTGTTATGCCTGTAGCCATGGTTGCAGAGAAAAGAAGTGTGTTTTTATTTTCCGGAGTCTGGGCCAGGATGGCGTCAAGGTCATCACGGAATCCCATTTTCAGCATTTCATCAGCCTCATCCAGTACCAGGGTGGATACAAGGGATAAATTTATGCGGTTACGCCTTATCAAATCATGTATTCTTCCGGGTGTGGCAACAACAACGTGCACACCTCGCTTTAGTGCCCTGATCTGCTGATCCATGGAAGCCCCGCCATAAACAGCAACAGTTTTTAAGCCTTTCATAAACTTACTGTAACTCTCAATGTCCCGGGTGATCTGCATGCAGAGCTCACGAGTCGGACTTAGTACCAGTAGTTGAGGATAGTCTGCTTCAATATCAATATTTTCTAGTGCAGGAAGTCCGAATGCTGCGGTCTTTCCAGTACCTGTCTGCGCCAGACCTATAAGGTCGCACTTTTTTTCCAGTAAAACAGGAATTACTTTTTCCTGTATCGGCGTTGCATCTTTAAATCCCAGGGCATCGATGCCCATAAGTATTTCCGGCGAAAGCCCCATCTCTTTAAATAACATAGTAGATTTTTTTAGGCCTTCCCGAATCTTCCTTCACCGATGATGGCAGGTTAACCTGTAATTAGTATTTCATAACAGAATGCAGTTCCAAACATCTACCCGTTAAATCCGGATCCGTGACCCGGCATTAATAATGCAGATTCGATAGTAAAATAGTGTGAGTTATTCTAAAACCGGTAAGATTGTTCAACCACTTTCTTTGTTAAATTCGCTGCAAAGGTAATAAAAATTAATCAAATATAACTATTGCTCAAGTATAATACTCCAGGGAAGCTGCATGAGGGGGAATTATGCTCCGTTCCAGCTTCCGGGAAATGGCTCGAAAAAGCTTTGCCTGTTTGAATTCCCCATAGATAAAAAGATCCTCTAAGCAGGGAAATTGAGGTTAATTGCCTAATTTTGCAACAAGAA
The DNA here is from genome assembly GCA_007132225.1 of Bacteroidales bacterium. Taxonomy (GTDB): domain Bacteria; phylum Bacteroidota; class Bacteroidia; order Bacteroidales; family PUMT01; genus PXAP01. The sequence goes on from SLPB01000170.1 coordinate 11,564, forward strand.
AATAAAAATTTACATCTCAATAAATACCTGTTCGATCTTCTTGTATACACTTTTACCCAAACTGTTAATCATCATCTATGAAAACCTCATTCGGACCACAAAAGATCATGTTTCCCTGTCCCACCGCTCTGGTGGTTACAGGAACAATGGAAAAAGCCAATATTGTAACGATTGCCTGGGTAAGCCTGCTTACCAGCTCACCTCCCACCCTGGGAATATCAGTGGGTCAAAAGGGGTATTCCGGCAATGAGATAAAAAAAAATGGGAATTTCACGGTCAATATTGCTTCGGTGGATATTATGAAAGAGGCTGACTTCTGTGGAATAACATCTGGCAAAGATGTTGATAAATTCCTGGAGACCGGTCTTACCAAAATGGCTTCAAATATTATCGAATCACCCATAATCAAAGAATGCTCCCTTAACCTTGAATGCATACTCGTTGAATCCAATATTTTCGGTGCAACTAATCATTTTACGGGAAAAATTGTGGAAACCCATATAGACACCGATAAATTAAAGGATGCTAGCGATTATACATCATTTGACATAGAGTCCATAAACCCACTCATATATATCGGGGGAGCCAGAGAATATAGAAGCATCGGGAAAAAAACCGGAGACGCTTATCAAATTGGCAAAAACCTCTTCCCTGATAACTGATAAGTTTTATCCAGTTGAATATAGCAAGTTGCATTTATTATTAATGCAGTAAAGAGCTTCCAAAACCAACAGCAATTATCGGCAGGCATTGTTGCATCAATATATTAATGCAATTTAATGCAGGAAAGAGGGGGCAATATATTTTTGAATTTCTTAATAATATTAAGTTTTATAACTTTGTGTTTAAATTTAAACAAAATGTAATTCTATGAACATAGCACAAGCCGTTGATCAATTAATATCACAATCTCCATTTCTTGAAGAAGCCATTACCGACAACCTGATCAATGTCTCCTCCCTGGCCAGAAAATTAAAACCTGAAGTTGAGAAAATACTGAAAAAACCCGTGCAGGAGGGTGCCATAGTTATGGCAATTAACCGCAGGGCACCTGGTTATTATTTTAAGATTACCAGGGGAATAAAAACTTTTATGAGTAAACTGGGTGATATAATAGTTCGATCCGACCTCAGCGATTATAGTTTTAAAAACTCACCTTCACTTATCACCTGCCAGCGAAATCTGATGGATGAGATCGGGTATGAAAAAAATGCTTTCTGCACATTTTCACAGGGCATTTATGAAACTACCATTGTGGCCAGTAACTCCCTGGACAAGACAATCGACAGGCTATTTAGCACCGAGAAAAAGATTTCGCAAAAGTCCGGACTTGGATCAGTCACAATACAGCTTCCTGAAAATAACACCGAAATTTCCGGCGTCTATTATTACATACTAAAATCTCTTGCCTGGCAAGGGATAAATATTTGTGAAATAATCTCCACTACCAACGAGGTAAGTATAGTAGTTGAAGAGAAGGATGTACATAAAGCGTTTCCTATATTGTTAAGCCTGAAGAAACCAAATGGCTGAATCTCCAGTTTAACTGACACACAAACCAATTATAAACTTATTAACTTCATTAATGTGATTACTTCAAATGAATTAACTTTGCATCTTCACAATTGAACAATAATCCGCCCCTGAGCGGGTAAATACTGCTGATAAACATGACAGAATCTCACCCTATTCACGAACTGATACAAAAAAGAGTCCTGGTACTTGATGGTGCCATGGGAACTATGATACAGAAATACCGTCTTGAGGAGGAGGATTACCGCTCAGATATATTTTCTTCCCATCCTGCATCCCTAAAGGGTAACAACGATATTCTCAATATATCAAGGCCGGGGATAATAAGGACTATTCACAATGAGTTCCTGGAAGCCGGTGCCGACATTATCGAGACAAACACCTTCAATGCCAATTCCCTGTCAATGGCAGATTATAAAATGTCACATCTGGTCACAGAGATCAATACTGCAGCAGTTAAACTTGCAAAGGAATGTACAGCGAGGTTCAACATGCTGGATGCTTCCCGGCCACGGTTTGTTGCCGGCTCCATAGGGCCTACAAGCAAAACTGCAAGCATGTCACCCGATGTAAGTGATCCGGGTTTCAGGGCAATAAGTTTTGATGAGTTAAAAAAGGTTTATTACCAACAGGCTGAAGCTCTCTTTGATGCGGGCACTGATATTCTGCTGGTTGAAACTGTTTTCGACACACTTAATGCAAAAGCAGCCCTTAGCGCCATAAACCAGCTTTTTAAGGACAGGCAAAGATCTCTTCCGGTGATGCTTTCGTTTACAATTACAGATGCCAGCGGCAGAACGCTTTCCGGACAAACACTGGAAGCTTTTCTGTACTCAGTATCCCATTTCCCTTTACTTAGTATTGGTCTGAATTGTGCCATGGGAGCCAAAGAACTGAGTGCTCATATTGAAGAACTCAGCGCTGGCACCAGTTTCTTTACAAGCATTTATCCCAATGCCGGATTGCCAAACCAGCTTGGAGAATATGATGAAAAACCCGAAGAGATGGCAGTGCATATTGACAAATTCCTGAAAAAAAGGCTTGTTAATATTATCGGGGGCTGTTGCGGGACTACCGCTGAACATATCGAAATTTTCGCCAGGCAAGCACAGAAAGCTGAACCACGCATACCTCCACAAATCAAGCCAGCTTTAAGGCTGAGTGGACTGGAGGCTCTTCCTGTTTTTGAGAATAGTAATTTTATCAATATAGGGGAACGGACAAACGTGGCGGGATCAAAAAGATTCGCCCGTCTTATCAGGGAGGGAAAATATGGAGAAGCTCTCGATGTGGCCCGGCAACAGGTGGAAAACGGGGCCCAGATAATTGACATTAACATGGATGATGCCATGCTTGAAGCTGAAAAAGAGATGGTAAAGTTTCTTAACCTGCTGGCTGCAGAGCCTGACATTGTCAAGGTTCCGGTAATGATCGATTCATCTAAATGGTCTGCTCTGGAGTCGGGACTGAAATGCTTGCAGGGAAAAGGTATTGTTAATTCCATTAGTCTGAAAGAAGGCGAAGACATCTTTTTGCAACAGGCCGGAATCATTAAAGATATGGGGGCTGCTGCCGTGGTAATGGCTTTTGATGAGCGTGGACAGGCAGACAACTTTGAACGCCGGATTGAGATATGTTCCCGTGCATATGACCTGCTTGTAAACAAAGCTGACTTCCCGCCGCAGGATATTATTTTTGATCCCAATATTCTAACCATCTGCACAGGGATGGAGGAGCATGACAATTACGCCGTTGACTTCATTAAAGCAGTTGAGTGGATAAAGAAAAACCTTCCCTATGCCAGTGTAAGCGGTGGTATATCAAATCTCTCCTTTTCCTTTCGGGGAAACAACCAGGTAAGGGATGCCATGCATTCAGCATTCCTCTATCATGCAATTAAGGCCGGACTTACCATGGGCATTGTAAATGCCGGCTCCCTGACAGTATATGACCAGGTGCCGGCCGACCTTCTCAAAATTGTCGAGGATGCAATATTCAACCGGAGTAAAGATGCAACTCAAAGACTGATCCAGTACTCCGAAGAAGCGGGAAATAAAAATAACAAGAGTACCAGAAAAATCGCTGAATGGAGGGAAAAACCCGTTATTGACAGGATTGTCCACGCAATGGTTAACGGACTTGACCAGCATATCGAATCAGATGTTGAAGAAGCACGTGGAAATTTTGGCCGTGCACTCGAACTGGTGGAAGGGCCGCTTATGAAAGGGATGAACGTGGTGGGTGACCTTTTCGGGGAGGGAAAGATGTTTCTGCCCCAGGTTGTAAAAAGTGCAAGAGTTATGAAAAAAGCCGTTGCATACCTGCAACCCTATATTGAACAGGAAAAGCTGGCAGGAGACACCAGAAAAAACGCGGGTAAAGTCTTGCTGGCAACTGTCAAGGGAGATGTTCATGATATAGGTAAGAACATAGTTGGAGTGGTACTTAGCTGTAATAATTACGAAATAATTGACCTGGGGGTTATGGTTCCCGCTGAAGTTATTATTGATAATGCGATAAAGGAAAATGCCGATGTGGTTGGATTGAGCGGTCTTATCACTCCTTCCCTTGAAGAGATGGTAAACGTGGCTCAGCAAATGAAATTAAACAATCTGGATATTCCGCTTCTTATTGGAGGAGCAACCACAAGTGAAATGCATACAGCGGTTAAGATCTCTCCGGAATATGAAAATCCTGTTATACACGTGCGAGATGCATCCAAATGCACCGGTGTAGTTGCATCGCTTCTTTCACCAGAACAGAAACCGGCATATATTAAGAAAATGGAGGAAAAGTACACTGGTCTGTTGGAGAAGCAAAAGAAAATAAGGCAGGGAAAACAATATGTGAGTCTTGATAAAGCAAGACAGAACAAATTCAGATCTTCCGTTGCGAACAGTGATATTGTAATGCCCAAAACCAGTGAAATCATCCTGAATGATCTCTCAGCTGAAGTACTTTTACCTTATATTGACTGGACATTCTTTTTTTATGCCTGGGAAATAAGAGGCAAATACCCTGCAGTACTTGATGACCCCGTTAAGGGAAAGGAAGCCGGAAAATTATATGATGATGCATTAAAAATGATTGAAAGAATCATTACAGAAAATATGCTTGGAATAAGTGGCACAGCAGCCTTTTACCCTGCCGCATCATGCGGGGACGATGTCATTGTTTACAATAATTTTGAAAGGGAGAAAGAGTTAACCCGCTTCAGGTTCCTCAGGAACCAGGAGCAAAAAGAGCCCGGAGTGCCAAATCTTTGCCTGGCCGATTTTATTGTACCTGAAGATAATGATGTTACCGATGTGATGGGATTCTTTGCAGTTACCGCCGGAAAAGGTATTGAAAAATGGGTTAAAAAATTTGAGGAAGCTAATGACGATTACAGCAGTATCATGCTTAAGGTTATAGCTGACAGGCTGGCGGAAGCATTTGCCGAGTATATGCATGAAAGGGTAAGAAAAGAGTATTGGGGATACGACAAAGATGAGAATCTAAAACCGGAAGAACTTCTAAAAGAAAAATACAGGGGGATCCGTCCGGCACCGGGATACCCTGCATGCCCAGAGCATTCAGAGAAAAGCAAATTAGTTAACCTGATTGGAGCCGGGCAAAAAACAGGTATAAC
>SLPB01000102.1 GCA_007132225.1 Bacteroidales bacterium
AAATATGAAGGGACCCATGGAGAGAATGTTTTTCTCTGGGGTACGGTTTACAACAATAAAGGACATTCTCTTATTGAACTGGGCCGGTATGAAGAAGCCCGGCCTTTTATTGAAAAGGCACTGGAAATGGAGCCCGATGAGCACTATATCTGGAGTTCCAGTGGGCAATTGAATTACCTTACCGGGGAATATGAAAGCTGTATCTCAGACATGGATATGGCCATCCACCTTAAAGCTGCCGGCATGTCAAAGGCTCCCGGATTAGGCCATGAAGTATCATATTTCTATCGCGGCCTGGCAAAAATAAAACTCGGCAACCCTGAAGAAGGCTGCATCGACCTCCAGCAATCATCCCGTGCCGGAAATCCTGATGCAGAAGAGGAATTCAGAAAATGGTGCAAGTAAGCAGCATCCCAACTACATTTAAAATCCCCGTTATTCCTTTTGAAAATAGAAAAGTCCGGTCAATTACTTGAATAATAACTTACCCATCCGTGGGTTCAGGACATAATAACGTGCATAGTATTGCGGAAGGGATCACTTATCCCTGTTTTTCCTTCTTATTTTTTCCAGAAGTTCCCGGTTTTTACTGTACCGTTCTTCGGTCAGTTTTTCATTTATTCTGAACTCTACGTCCAGCCAGTGTCCTTCCCTGGTGCCTTCCGGCAGAAATTCAACAGGAAGGTTTACCTGGGATTCCTCCTTCCCGAAAAGAAGAATCGCAATTCCTTCTGATATTCGGTCGACTACTGCGTTCATTTTTGTTATTTAAGGTTCAAAAAATTCAAGATATCAAAAAATTCATTCCTTCACAACGATAATTTCATACGAATAAGCTATTGTTATCAAATTTAATTTCAGTTATTTACTAAGGCATGGTATTCATATTCAGTATTTCACTCTCATGGAACCCGCATGGTTTGTTCATGTTATTTTGTCTGCCAAAGGCTGATGAGGGTTTCATTTCTTTACAACGATATAAGCTCGTTCAGCTACAATGATATAGGTTCATTTCTTCACAGAAATATAATCTCATTCTGTTACAACGATATTCTGCCTTTTAATATCAGCAAGCCTTGCCGGACCAATACCATCCACCCTAACAAGGTCATCTGCCGACTCAAACGGCCGAAGCCTTATGATCTGTTTGGCCCGCTCAGGTCCGATATGGACAATGAGCTGTAGTTCCTCCAATGAAGCAGTATTTATGTTTATAAGAGATGGGAGAGGGGGGGCGTCACGTTCCACCTCAACCACATAACTTTCACCATCCGTCCGGATCACAATATGGCCGTTAAGGTCAGTCCGCAATACATCCGAACCAGCCGCTTCCAGTGCAGCAAGAGTGAGCCGGTGCGGATTGCCATAGGAGTTATGCAGGCCGCACATGATAATGCTCAATTCAGGGTTCACAGCCTCTATAAAATCCACATGTGAACTGGTGGGACTGCCGTGATGAGGCACCTTGAAAATGTGGCTTTGCAAGCTTGCAACAAAATCATTATTCCCGTCCAATAATATCTCTTCACTCTTTCTTTCAATATCACCGGTTAGCAGCACCCGCAGATTACCAAGCACAAGAACAATAACAATCGATGCATCATTTAGAAATTCCTCATCAGGACACGAAGGGTGGATTATTTCAGCGAAAACATCGGTACATAAATCTATTCTCATTCCTTTTCTACCTTCGGTGTATGGAATATCCAGCTTGTCGATGAGCTCAAGATATCTTGTATAGGTCAATGTTGAATGCATCACCCCGGGATCTATTATTTCCCTTACGGGGAAAGATCTGAATATGTCAGGCATGCCCCCTATATGATCCGCATGCGGATGGGTGGCAATAACAATATCGATTTCGGTCACACCGACAGATTGAAGATACCCTGCAGCATTCCCGTCACGCGGACCGGCATCTATAAGCATGGTTTTAGAGGGTGTCAGCACCAGTACTGCATCCCCCTGTCCAACATCAATAAAATGGACCTCAAGCCTGTATTCATGTGATACCAGATCCTTTTCCAGGCCGTCCATTTCGGTTTGTCTGTTGACACATCCAGCACAAATGAAAAGTACAGCTAAAAAAGTCAGGATGAATTTCCCGGAAAAGGATATAGGAGAGTTATAAGTTAAGGCCATAATAAAGTGTCAGTAATCTTATTCAAGTATAAGTATATTTTGGTTATAATCAATGGTAGAACTCCCCTGATAAACCGGATGGCAAGTAAAGCTACAAAAAAGTAGTAAATTGCCATGATGACAAAACCAAGACAAAAGTACGATCGGGAGTTTAAGAAAAAAGCTGTTGAGCTCTCCATTGCTCGCGGTAATGCAAGGGAGGTTGCCGAAGAACTGGATATACGCCCTGAGCTATTATATCGTTGGCGTCGTGAATGCGACAGGTTCGAAATGAACAGTTTTCCCGGCCATGGAAAGCCGAAGATGACCGATTTAGAAAGAGAGAATGCTCGTTTAAAGAAAGAGCTTCGAGATGCAAAGATGGAAAGGGATATCTGAGAATTATGAGACCCTGTTCAAGAATGAGTTGGAAGGGTGGTATACTGATGAAAGTTCATGGCCACAGAAACGAGATTACAAAACATTTAATGAATGGTTCGATGTGGAGTGTCATTCTGTAATATTGGACTTGGTTGGAGATGAAATCGTTGATAATGAGTTATAACAGTATATATGGCATTATGAAGGCTAAGATTTCTACATAACCGGCAGGTTAAGATAATAATTGAGGGTTGGCAAGAAACAGAATTATCATAAAAGAGCTGCAGCCCCGAAAATTGCACCGAATACCACGATCAGCAAAACAATTCCTATTAAAGAAATTACCAGACCCGCAATGGCCAGGCCTTTTGGTTGCCGGGATAAACCAACAGCTGAAAAGATCAGTCCTAATAACCATACTATCCAGCCTAAAAATGGGACCCAACCTAGAAATAACGCAATTAAAGCCAGGACGAACCCGGCAGTTCCAATTCCATTAGAATTTTCGGCCTGATTAATAATCACGGTTGGTCGTGATTGATCCCTGGTCTTTTCAGTTTCTTGTGTCATATCACAGAAAATATAGGTTTTTTTACTCAAAAGGTTTTCGGAATCAATATTACAAAAAACTTGTCAATGGTGATATATAATCAATTATCAAATAACTCTTCATGCAGGCTCACGCCCCAGGAGTTTGAGCATTTTAGCGTGATTACTGACTGCGTTGAAGAAAGTGGGCTGCACTCGATAAGGCACCCCATGTTTGTCTGTGGTTTCTTTTATGATGGAAGTCAGATTTCTGTAATGCACATGACAAACGTTGGGAAACAGATGATGTACTGCATGGTAGTTCAGTCCGCCCAATGCCCATGTTAAAAACCGGTTACCGGTTGCATAATTCGTAGTTACAGTCAACTGGTGTATAGTCCAGTTATTATCAACATATCCATTTTCATCGGGCAGGGGATATGCCGAATCCGGCATCACGTGTGCTGTTTGAAAAACAGTGCTTAAAATAACCCCAGCTATGAAATGCATGATGATAAAAAACAGTAATGTCAGATACCATGGAATGGGAAGTATGAGTATTGGCAGTGCAATAAAAAGGATATAATACAGAAGTTTTGTAAGCGCAAGTTTTATAAAAAGCTGGTAGAATGTTTTTTTTTCATTTGCCAGCATGCCCCTTGCCTTGTATTTGATCAGCTGCTGGAAATCTTTGGTGGTAATCCACATAATGGTCATAAGCCCGTAAAGGAACCAGGCATATATATACTGGTATCTGTGTATTTTACGCAGTGGCTTGTGGGGCGAAAACCGCAGCATGGGAGCAGGATCAATATCGGCATCGTATCCGTCGATATTGGTGTATCTATGGTGAATGGTATTGTGCTGAATCTGCCAGGTTTCAGGAAGCCCTCCGAGTATATACAATGAGGCGCCGATCCATTTGTTTACCCGGGCATTGGAACTGTAACTGCCATGATTTGCATCATGCATGACCGTCATGCCCATCCCCGACATGCCCAGCCCCATCACAACCCAGCATAGCAGAATCAGGGGAGTGGAAGTAACCACGCCTGTCATCATAAGCAGGTAAGGCCCGATGTATAATGTCAGCATGACAAGAGTCTTGAAAACCATCCCTGCATTGGCATGCTTCGAGAGGTTATTCTTTTCAAAATACTCATCAACCTTTTCTCTTAATTCTTTCATGAACTCAACCTTGTTTTCATTTGAGAATTTTAATGTTTGTGTATTCATGGTGTTTAGTTTTTGGAAAATCCTGCCTCAATATCTTTTGTAAAGTTACTCCATTGCCATATAATTTACAAAAAAAAAGGACTGGTTAATCGTTTGGCAGCAAATGTTATAGCACAACTAAATGAGTTTTGCAAGGCAGGCTGCAAGGATGTAATCAATCATTAGGTTAAAATAATTCACCAAAGATCGTACCATATAGATACTGGTTATAATATTTTATAACTTGCCTGGGGTTTTCAAAATTTATCATAAAAGGTATTATGTTGATGAATTCAGAAGACAGCAGGGACTATGATGAGGCCATGTTATTTGACTTTGGCACTTTGGAAAATACTGACGACTGGCTGGTTGTCAATGATGGCGTTATGGGTGCAGATAATTAACTTTTCGTTTGAAGCGATCATACG
>SLPB01000158.1 GCA_007132225.1 Bacteroidales bacterium
CCCTGTCAACATAATCTCCCAGGCAATAAATAATATCGCCCTTTTTTACACCGATAGTATCTTTAACCAGTTTTTTAAAGGTTTTGCTGCAACCGTGGATATCTCCTATAAAAAATGTTCGATCCATAAAAACATTTTTTTGGAAAATTTCATTTTATTTATAATATTTATAGACAAAATGAATCTATTCAAGATATTGGATATATTTTTCTATATTACAAACAGACCTTCAGCCATTAAACGAAACAAATCATACCCGCATAAATCAATTCATTTGCACATAAAACCTGTTTTACAAACATAATAACTCATTGCTTCCTGCAATTTGTTCCTTAACAAATATGTAAGATTTTTATTATAAAAAGAAAATCATGAAAATCAAAACTTTTTCAACCATTTTGATATTGATAAATGTCAAAATGAAAAGCCTGGTCATAAAATATTCTTTTATGATCTTATTATTCGGCATGATAAACATACATGCTTCCGCAATATCTTTATCATTTGAAAAAGCTGTTCCGGGAGAATTTAAAAACACGAAAATTATTTCAGCTTCCTGCTTTCCGTATTTACAAGCAGTTGACACAGTTGACCCGGGTGCAATGCATAAAATCCAGGCAAATAAAATTTCAAGTCGCTTCATCATGGTTAACACCGGTTATGATACGATACCAAAAAAAGATCTGATCTATTCAGTATCAAATATTAATTCAGCTGATATAAAAAATATGCCGGTGGATAATATTCAGCGCGCCCTACAGGGCAGAGCGGCAGGTTTAAGGGTGACTTCAAATTCCGGCATCCCGGGAGGTTTTGTATCAATTGCAATCAGGGGCACAAGGTCTTTTTACTCTAATGCCCCTTTATGGATAATTGACGGAATGCCTGTCAGGACCGGAGGAATTAGCAGTATTTCAGCTTCTGATAGTAAGATTGCTTCTTTGGATTTCAATGATTTTGAATCGGTGGATATTTTGAAAGATGATGCGGCTACAGCTATTTATGGTGCAAGGGGAGCTAACGGGGTAATAATTGTTACAACAAAAAGGGGCAGGTCAACTGAAAAAACCGGCTTTTCCTTTTATATAAACAGAGGATTCACTCAGGCAGTTTCTCAAAAACCGGTTATGAACGGAATGCAATGGGCACAATGGGATACTGAACGATATGCCAACCGTTTCGGGGTGAATTCTTTTATATACCAGTCTCGTATAGAATTAGGAAATTCCAGAGGGTGGTACGAACTGGACGAAAACGGAATGCCTGACTTCAGCACTACTCCTAATTACAGCTGGCAGGATGAAGTACACAGGCAGGGAGAACTTTGGCAGGCAAGACTCTCAGCAAGGGGAGGAAATGAAAAAACCAGGTTTTTCACATCTGTTACCCATAGTATGATGGAAGGGCATATTACAAATTATGACTTTTCTAGATCGGGTGTAAGGGTTAACCTGGATCACCAGGCAAACGAAAAATTGAGTTTCGATTCCCAAATAAACACCAACTTTTCAAGGCAAAGTACCACCAGATACGGATCTTTCTGGTCAAGTCCGGTTTATGGCAGTGCAGCCTTGTTGCCCGTGGAGCCTATATATGACGAAGAGAGCAATTTTTTCAATGCCCCCAGGAGTGTCTGGGGCAGCAATACGGTTCATGTTCCGAACAGCATGAAATATGACTATAAAATATCTAAAAATATAACATCATTGTTGAACCTTTCAGCTTCATACAAACCTGGCGATAATTTCACTTACCGTGCTTCACTTGGCATTGACGCCATTTTCAATGACGATAAAGAATGGCTTGATCCAAGGGCAGCCGACGGTGCCTCTGCAAACGGATTACTCAGCAGGTACCGGAATAATTATTATGCAATTCAGGTTGCGCAGACTATTTCATATAACCAGGTTTTTAAAGGAGTCCATTCTATCAGGAGCATTGCAGGTCATGAATTTATGGAAAGCAACTGGAGTACAATAGGTTCATTTGGAGCGAATTTCACCTCTCCCAACATCAACCTCATCAGCTCAGCCCTTAATGCCTACGGTTCCGAAAATGAGTACGAACAGGCAAGTATGGGTTTTTTCAGCAGGTTAAGTTATGCGTATAATGACAGGTACCTGATATCACTTACCGGAAGATACGATGCAAGCTCCAGATTTGGAGAGCATAACAGGTGGCAGTTTTTCCCGGCAGTCGCTGTCGGATGGAGGATTTCTTCAGAACAGTTTATGTCAAATACAAAAAATATCGATAATCTTATGATCAGGGTAAGCTACGGGGAAAGCGGATGGGATGCTGCCGGTGCATATACATCTCTCGGTTTATGGCGCCCTATGGGCCAATATATGGGACTGACAGGTATTATTCAAACGAATGTGCCCAATGTGTATCTTACAAGCGAGCTAAGCCGGACTTTAAACCTTGCAACGACTGTAGAAGCTTTTAACGGCAGGTTCAACCTGAATATTGATTTGTTCAGGCGCCAAAATGAAAAGCTCCTGATGGGAAGATCCCTTGCATCGTCCGTCGGGTTTTCATATTTAATCGATAATATCGGAAAGACAATTAATGAAGGTTTAGAACTTTCACTAAACACAATTAATATTAATAGATTAAAATTACGGTGGATAACTGATTTTAACATTTCATTCATTCAGGGAGAAATAACTCAAATGCTACCCGGAGAAGAAACGTTCAGTTCACGAAGAAGATTGGGACAGGCTATAAACGATCGTCAAATCACAATGTGGGCAGGTGTAAATGTTGCAGACGGGAGGCCAATGTATTATGACAAAGACGGAAAAATAACCTATAATCCGACATACAATGACAGGGATTGGATGGGGCCTCATGAACCAAGAATATTTGGAGGCATTGGCAACAATCTTCAGTTTGGCAATCTTGAAGCCTCCCTGTTTTTTCAATTCTCCGGCGGAAATTATTTATACCTGCAGGAAATGTTGTATTTTTTCAATCACCCCGGCAACAGGAACCAGTTTGATTGGGTGTGGACTGAAAGGTGGGTTGAGCCAGGAGATATTGCACAAGCTCCCCGGCCAAATTATAATAATAGCAGTGTACGCTCACCCTCCTCCTATGCCTCCCATATGATTCAAAGAGCTGATTACATACGCCTGAAAGATGCAAGTATTTCATATAACCTCCAGTCAGACCTTTTACAACAATACGGAGTCGACAATATTAAAATAATACTGCGGGGAATAAACCTGCATACCTGGACGGGATACCCTGGCGCCGATCCGGAAACAAATATTACTGATTTCGGCACCTATCCCCAGTCCAAATCAATTGTACTGGGTTTATCAACAAATTTTTAACAGATAAGATTTAGCAGTTATGTTAAAATATATTTTTCAATCACTGATAATGGGTAAAATTGCCAAAACAATATCATCCGGAGTAATAATTAATAGGTCTAAGTGCCCTTTTTCAAAAAATTTAAAAAGTATGCATCCAATGAAAAAACTTATAATAATTTCAATCCTGGTATCAGTCCTCGTTCTTACACAATCATGTTTTGAAGATATAAACGATATCTCATACCAGGGACCACCTCTTGTGGAATTCTCACATCTTACTCATGAGAATGCTTTCTGGACAAATACCGGTTCACACTGGAGTACAACAATTCTCGGAGATGTTAACAACGCTTCATTGCAGGTTTCTAACCTTGGAGCACAGCAGCCAACAGACCAGGAAATAGGTTATTATGTAGCCCAGCAACTTTATCTTGACCAGCAATCCAATAAGCTAAAAGTTGAACAACCCGAACATAACAACTGGGTTTTTGTTGAATCTACAGCAACTGCAGGTGTTGATTACAACATTCTTGACGACGGAGTAGTGATAATACCTGCCAACAACAGTTTCGGAACAATAAGCATCGAACTGTCACCAACTAACAACGTTTATCTCTATTTGGTACTTGAAAAGAGAGATCTTGCTCCAAGTGATAATTACAAATTTTTCAGGCTCACATTATTCCCTGATTAGAGAAAGATTTGACAAACAAAATAAGCAATTGGATATTCAGATTATTAAAAAGCATTTGACTTTTTTGTGCATCTGGTGGAACTATTCGGCAAAGTAAAATTGCCGGAAAATTCGCAGCACAACAAATTAGAGTTAAATATATTTTCAGGAAAACTCAAAATATTGAGTATTGAATAATTGTTATTATATTGGTTAACTTTTTCATAAAACCCCGGATAAAAATCATGCATAACCCTTATAAGAAAATATTTCCATTCATTGTTATCAGCATAATTTTACATGGAATATCCTGTTCGGGTATTTTTCGTGCATCCGTGGATGAAGGGGAAATTATTGAATTTGAAACACTTGCCAAAGGTGGGTACGGAGGAATAGAAGAACCGGTTAACCTGGTTATAAAAGATAATAAAAAATGGGATAGCCTATGGAGTAAAGTTTATAAAACCAGAATTCCCAAACCTGAACTTCCGGAAGTCAATTTTGAAGAAGAGATGATTCTGGCCGTATTTATGGGGTACTATCCGACCGGGGGGTACAGTGTAAGTATTGAAAATATAATTGAAAAAGAAGAGAGGCTAATCGTCGAAAAAAAAGTTGTAACTCCGGGCCCTGACGATATGGTAACAAATGCAATAACACA
>SLPB01000086.1 GCA_007132225.1 Bacteroidales bacterium
CCTCATGTTGAAGAAGCCTTTGATTCTTTGCGTATTGATCTGTATCGTATGGATAAGACTGCCTTTGATTATCACAGGAGCATATCCAACGCCCTTGGTGCCAACAGGGATCCTTTCACCCCACCCGGACCCTTCAGCGGAAATGTTGAAAATGCCTGGGGAATCTTTACCTGTGTCAGCCTGGACAGTTACACTTTATATCCTAAAAAGTAGTCCCACGTGTATTCAGAACATGGCAAATGTAACTCTCCCACAGTTGGTTTATTTCCGTCCTGGTTTATTTTCGGCATTTAAGAAAATCTATCTTCAGGTTTTATCTTTTTCTGGAACAAATAGAAATTATTTCCGTAGATGGTAACAAAGGAGTAATAATAGATAACGGGATAAGCAGATATATGCGAATGTTAAATCAAATATTATAAGATTATGAGTATTAACAAAACACGTGGATTTTTATATTGGTTGGCCAGAATTCTGGGCGACTGGCAGGCAATATCCAGCGGCAGCAGTAAAAAAGTTGGCAGAAGAATAGGCAGAAGAGCTGCTGGCAAAACAACAGGTAAGATGTTGAGAAAGATGTTTTAATATCCTTCCCTTAAAAATAACAATATCATTATTCAAAAGCATTTATTCACGCAGAACCCAATTGCTTAGTATAAACAGGAACAGGGTTACTGAAAAAAAGAAAAATAGTTCGAAAACTCCGGTGTTACCAAAAAGAAAAAATAACAGAATAGAGCCAAAAACCACCGTCAGCAACATCCACATAGACCTGATGCTTACTTTTTCATCAATACTGTGCAGATAACGTACAAACATATACAAGGACGCACTGAGTGATAAGCCGAAAGCCACTGCAGCAATGGCGTGAAGCTTTTTTAATATTGGCAGGTGCTCTACTGCAGGTATAAGTACTGTGAGGATCAGGAATATCAGAGACCAAATCAAAAGCCTGCGTGCCCTTGGATTGCGGAAAGATTTCAAAACATATAACCTAAGCAGGAAAAATGTCAATAACACACCAATTGAAATACCCCAGGTAATAAAATTTATCCTGTATCCCAATTTATTACCAATCATACTTAGGGTATAATCAAGGGGTGACTCTCGGGTACCAAATAGCCAGGTGAACAAAGGAATGGCAATCAATGCAAATATCGCAAGATAATTTAAATATTCCCGGTCAAAGTCTTTCTTGTCAAGCCTCTGTACTACTTTGAACATCAATAAAAAATATTTTTTCAATAAACTTTAAACTGTTAACCGACTAAATTCTTTTTAGCAAAACACCTTCTTTGCGTTTTGTTTTTTAGTTCTTTGATACATTTCAACAAACCGCGTGCCACGCGTCACGGTCGGCTTCAGTGATTTATAATGTGAAATGGTTACTACTTCGTCGATATCTTGAATTGCTTTACCTTTTCAGTGTCACGCCGTTGGCTGATTGATAAATCCTTTCAGAAAAAACCTGGTTTTTTTTATTTTAATCTCTTATCTTCGTTTAAAAGAGGCAACAACGTAATAATGATCAGAGGTAAAACCCACTATAAAAACTATAACCCTTAAATTCTAAGTGTAATGAAACAGAAAATTTTTCAAATCAACCCAATTTCGGGTTACCTTCTCATTCGACTTATCCTGGGTTACGTATTCCTTGTTGCAGGTCTGCAAAAATTCATATTTCCAGACGATATGGGCCCTGGTCGTTTTATAGAAATGGGGTTCCCTGTCCCTGAATTCACCGCTTATTTTGTAGGCTTTTTTGAGACCCTGGGAGGCTTTCTTATTTTGATTGGGCTGGCTTCGCGACTTGCTGCTATTCCTCTGGCATTTACCATGGTAGTAGCTATTATCACAACCAAATTCCCCCAGTTTTCAGATGGCTTCTGGACATTTGCCCATGCTGCAAGGCTCGATATTTCCATGCTTCTTACAAGCATCTTTGTAATTTATAATGGCTCAGGAAAATATTCCGTGGATGAAAAATATTTCGGAAATTAGATCATGAAAGAGGTATCTTCCCCTCTTCCCAATCTTTAAGATTATCAACATATACAGACACCTTTGCTACAGAGGCAAGAACGAACTATATATTATCTGCTTAAAATTACTCTACCAATCTCAATAAACTGCTCGGTATCACTGTAACCAGTGGTTTGTGCTATAAGCTCCCCGTTACTGTCGATAAAAATCAAACTTGGATATTCCCTGATTTCATATTTTCGGCCAGTTCAATTCCTTCTCCTTTTTGGCTATGGATTTCATCAGAAGCATCATCCCCCCTTTGGAAGCGGCATAATTGGCATGACCGGCCCAAGGGATGCGTTCATGAACGGAACTGATAAAAATTATCTTACCTGCGGCCCTGGAAACTTTCTCATCAATACCCCTGCTTTTGAATTCTGCGATGGCTTCGCGGGAGCATAAAAAGGCGCCGGTGAGATTCACATCGATAACTTTCTGCCATTGATCCAGGCTCATTTCGTCAATATCTGCTTCTTTTTGTATGCCTGCATTGTTAACCAGAATATGGATTGTACCGAATGCTTCTATAGTTTCCCGGAACATCTTTCGCACCTCTTCCTCCTGGCTCACATCTGCCTTGAATTTTATGGCATTACCGCCTGAATCCTTTATGTTTTCAACAATCTTTTGTGCTTCATCCGGGTTAGTAATAAAATTCACTACAACGTTTGCTCCCTCGCCGGCCATTTGTATGGCAATTGCATTACCTATGCCAGAGTTTGCACCGGTAATAACGGCTGTTTGTCCTTTTAAGCGTGGTATACCTGATGTTTTCATAGTTTATTGGTTTTTATATTATTACATCATTAAGGCTATTCCTTCTTTTTGACGAAAGGCATCTTCTTTTCTCATGTGTTATCCTTCCGGGACGTTTTTATATAGAAGAATACTGATAACTATAAAACCAATACCGGTAAATACGGGAGGAAGTAAAGAAACTGACAGAAAAAATTCAACCAATTTGCAGGTCACCAGGTCTTTATCCAGGTCTGTTGTGATCCGGGTAAAAATTTTGTCCAGAAAATACAAATTTTGCCATACAGGAGGAACCGCTTCGCTTTAACATTAATTTTTTAATCCGTCCGTGTGTAATTTCAGCTGAAAAAATTTAATGTATATTTCTCCTATAAATCCATCTTTTAAATATTTTTAAAAAATTCCATTTTACCCACTCTTCCGCCTTGGGTGTGCGAGTTTCTCCTGCGAGCTTGGTCCCTTAAAAGGACATTAACTCATGTCTGTGTTCTTAAGGTTTCGTTTTTACGAAACAACATGCATTGGCCTATTTGAAAACGGGGTTGTTAGCCACCACAAATATACCCGGCCTTTACGCAACTTTATAGCAGTTTTTCCAACCGCTCTATTTCTCTTTGATGATATTTCACCTTGGCATCCACTTTACCTGGCTCATAAATAATGAGCCTGGCAGGATTATAGCATTGCTCATAATGCAACATGCTCCACATTAAAACTGCTATTTTTCTAGCTATTGCAATTAATGCTTTTCTACGCGTCTTTCTAATACTTAAACGGGTAAATTTTTCTTTAAAATAAGAACCCTTTGTGCGGGATGCTGCCCACGCAATTTGTACTAATATTGATTTCAGGTACTTGTTGCCTTTGGTTATGGCTGTACTTTTATATTTACCGGCACTTTCGTCATTTCTTGGACGTAATCCTATCCAGCCGGAAAATTTGCTGCTGTTCTCAAAGGCAAGCATATCAGCACCTGTTTCTGCAATAAGTATCATCGCGGAAGTATTGCTAACTCCCGGTATCGTCATAAGTAGCTCATGTTGTTTTTTAAAGTCCTGATTGCAAATATCCTGCATCATATCAAGGCAACTAGTAATCTGCCGTATAACCAACTGGTACTCCTCAAAAGCTTGACCCAGCAGAAATTGATGATGTGGGGTAATGTACCCGGTAAGAGATTGCAATATTTTTTCTCTTTTATGCTTATTTACAATCCTGCCATGAATGGAGTCGATTAAAACTTCAGGATCGGTTATACCATGAATAATTTGCTCAACCACGTTCAAAATACTTTTGGCAGAAATATTTCCTACAAAACTTGTAATCCGGATACTACACATTATTAAAATACGATCCATCTCTTGCAGCACCGATGTTTGCCGATGCTGTAATTTCATGTATTTGCGACTATACGATCTTAATTCACGGATCGTTGGGGATGGCACTAAACTGCCTCTTAACAAACCCTTATGAAGAAGAGTTGCTATCCATTGTGCATCCTTAACATCGCTTTTTCTGCCAGGCATCTGTTTAATGAGATAGGGGTTGACTAGAATTAACTTGAAACCCATCTCCTCTAGAATATTCCAAACAGGTATCCAATATATACCCGTACTTTCAATTGCTACTTCTTCAACGTCTTCAGATTGAAGATCTTTACCCATGGAACGAATAGAATCCGTCAGAGTCGAATACTCTTTAACTTCATTGTGCGTTTCGCCATTATAGACACCACAAAAAATTGTATCTTTGTGTACGTCCAGTCCGCATGTCTTTTTCATACTTAGTAGTTTAAGTTAATAACTTGCTTTTAATGATTGTGCCTCGAGCACGTTAAGCAAAGTTAAAGACATC